>ONQK01000091.1 GCA_900319895.1 uncultured Prevotella sp.
CCCCGCCCTTGCGACTGTGTGACAAAAGAATATTCTGCGGCAGGAAGATATTTTCCGCGTCCATTTTTATGGTGATATTGGATCTGGTCTATCAATTGCGACGGGTGTTCCAAGCGGACACCAACAGCGATGCCTTTGGCCTCCATCTCGATTTTAGCCTCCTCATACAAATATTTGTACACATCACGGGCACTGTGTCCTGTGGCAAGTATGACAGGACCTTTGAAATGCAGCTGGGCACCCGTCGCCACGTCCACAGCCTCAATACCATCCACTGCATTGCTTTCATCCAGCAGCAGCCCCGTCATTTTCGTTTGAAAACGGACTTCTCCACCATGTTGAATGATGGTCTCGCGCATGTTTTCAATAATCCTGGGCAAGCAGTCGGTGCCGATATGCGGATGGACATCGGAAAGGATTGCTGTCGAGGCGCCGTGCTGGCAAAAGACGGTCAGGATTTTCTCTATATTTCCTCGTTTTTTACTGCGCGTATAAAGCTTCCCGTCCGAATAAGCGCCCGCCCCGCCCTCGCCAAAAGAATAGTTGCTCTCCGGGTCTACTTGCTGAAGTTTCGTGATGGCAGCAAGGTCTTTTTTCCGTTCACGGACGTTCTTCCCACGCTCCACGACAATGGGACGAAAGCCCAACTCCACAAGGCGCAATGCGGCAAACAGCCCGCCGGGGCCGGCTCCCACGACAACCACATGTGGTGCCGTTGAGACATCACGGTAGCAAATGGGCGTGAACACATCATCGGCGGGCTCTTCGTTGACAAAGACCCTAACCTTCAAGTTGACAAAGATGGTTCGCTGCCGGGCATCGATGCTCCGCCTCAATGTCCGCACATGCGTGATGGTGCGTGCGTCAATCCCTTTCTCACGAGCTATAAACTCCTTTATCGTTGCCTCGGAATAAGCCTGTTGAGGCAAGAGGCGGAAGTCGTATTCATAAACCATAATGACCGCATTTTGACGGCAAAATTAACAATTTATTCGCAATTTCCTCACCATATTTTCAAATTTAGAATCAAAAAGCCCTCCCATGGCACTCAGAACCGCTTCTACAAAGGCTTTCCGGGGCATGATGAAGGAATCAACAAAAAAAAAGCACATTTTATGGAAAAACATTTACAAAAAAATGGCAGTTTTTACATATATAATTAGTAAATTTGCACCAATTCTAAAAAATTGAGACAACAGACACATGATATACATCAACTTACCCGAAGAAAAACAGCGCCGGCTGAGCTTCTACTTGGCGATGGAAGAGCATGTTGCACATGTGGTTGACGCTGACGACTGCTTTTTCATGTGGCAGGTGGAGCCAACCGTCATTTTCGGGCGCAACCAGCTCATCGAGAATGAGGTGAACATAGACTATTGCCGCAAGCACGGCATACAGATGATTCGGCGAAAGAGCGGCGGAGGCTGTGTCTATGCCGACATGAGCAACATCATGTTTTCATACGTCACCAAAGACGAAAACGTGAATTTCACTTTCAACCGCTACATCAACATGGTGGCCCTGGTTCTCCACAAGATGGGCGTGGAGGCGACGGCAAGCGGGAGGAACGACATCCTCATTGATGGTAAAAAAGTGTCGGGCAACGCCTTTTACCACATCCCAGGCCGCAGCATCGTCCATGGAACCATGCTTTATGACACGCACATGGAGCACATGGTCGGCAGCATCACGCCTACGGACGAGAAGCTGGTCAGCAAAGGTGTGCAAAGCGTCCGCCAGCACATTGCACTGCTCAAGGACTACACCGACATGAGCCTTGCAGACTTCAAGCGTTTTGTGCGGGAGAACCTCTGCCAGGAGGAAGCCACACTCACATCCGAAGATGTTAAAGCCATAGAGGAAATCGAGAAAGAATACCTCACCGAATCCTTCATCTACGGCAAGAACCCGCGCTACACCCTGACGAAAAGAGGCAGGATCGAGGGAGTGGGGGAATTCGACATTCGCCTGGAGCTCAAGAATGAAGTCATCAAAGAGATGAACATCATGGGCGACTATTTTCTCGTCGGCGACATCGATTCACGACTGCTCAAACCACTCCTTGGCGTCAAGCTCAATAGAGAAGAGCTCGGGAAAGCGCTGCCGGAGAGGCTCGACGACCTCATCCTGAACCTGGAAAAAGAAGACTTTATAAATTTAATGATTCAACAATAATAAACGTTTAAAAGTTATGGAAACAAAAAAGACCTGTCTGCATGACAAACACGTCGCACTCGGCGCACTGATGTCGCCTTTTGCCGGTTATGACATGCCGATTCAGTATTCTTCCATCATGGAAGAGCACAATGCGGTGCGCCAGGATTGCGGCGTATTCGATGTTTCCCACATGGGCGAAGTTGCCATCAAGGGAAAAGATGCCGAAAAATTTGTCAATCACATTTTCACCAACGACGTGGCAGGCGCCGCAGACGGACAAGTGTTCTACGGCATGATGCTACACGAAAACGGAGGGACCGTCGACGACCTGTTGGTCTATAAGATGGGTGAGAACGACTTCTTCCTCGTCATCAACGCAGCCAACATTGACAAAGACGTGGCATGGATGCGACAAAATATCGGCAATTTCGACATTGAATTCGACCATTGCTCCGACTACTATTCACAATTGGCTGTACAAGGGCCTATGGCTGAGAAAATCACAGAAGAAGTATTGGGCCTCGAAGTGAAAGACCTTGTTTTCTATACAGCCAAGCGCGTCAACGTAAATGGCGAGACCATCATCGTCAGCCGCACAGGCTACACAGGAGAAGACGGTTTCGAGATCTACGGCTCAAGCGACTACATCCGTGAGCAATGGGACAAACTCATGTCCAGCGGAAAATGCAAGCCTTGTGGCCTCGGCTGCCGCGACACCCTCCGTTTCGAGGTGGGCCTGCCTTTGTATGGCGACGAGCTGACCGACGACATTAGCCCTGTAATGGCAGGTTTGAGCATGTTCTGCAAGCTCGACAAAGAAGAATTCATCGGAAAAGAAGCCATCGCCAAGCAGAAAGCAGAAGGCGTTCAGCAGCGAGTAGTCGGCATCGAGCTGGCAGACAAAGCCGTTCCGCGCCATGGTTACGCTGTCATGAAAGACGGCGAGAAAATCGGTGAGGTAACCACCGGCTACAACTCCATTTCAACGGGCAAGAGCGTTTGCATGGCACTCATCGATGCCAAATACGGCAAGTTGGACACGGACGTAGAGGTTCAAATCCGCAAAAAATGCTTCCCTGGAAAGGTTGTCAAGAAAAGATTTTACGATAAACATTATAAAAAATAACTCAAAAAATAAACATTATGGCAAAAGTAATTGAAGGACTCTATTACAGCGAGTCACACGAGTATGTAAAAGTAGAAGGCGAGTTCGCCTACATTGGTATCACCGACTTTGCACAACACGCATTGGGCAACATCGTCTATGTGGACATGCCCGAGGTAGACGACGAGATTGAGGCAGAAGGCGACTTCGGAGCCGTTGAGAGCGTGAAGGCAGCCAGCGACCTGATCTCTCCCGTCAGCGGAACAGTAGTTGAAATCAACGAAGCTCTTGAAGACACTCCAGAGCTCATCAACCAAGATGCCTTCGCAAACTGGATCATCAAGGTGGAACTCTCTGACAAAGGCGAACTCGACAACCTCATGGATGCCAAGGCATACGAGGATTTCTGTAACAAACAGTAATTGATTTTTGTCTATGCAATACAAGTTTTTTCCTCAGACCAACGAGGATTTAAACGTAATGTTCAAGAAAATCGGCATCAACTCGCTCGAAGAGTTGTATGCCGAAATTCCTAATAGCATACGTTTCAAAGGCGACTACGACCTGCCTTCTGAGATGGGCGAGATGGAAATCCGCCGCTTCTTCGAAGAGCTAGGCAAGAAGAACGACCAACTGACCATCTTTGCAGGCGCGGGAGCCTATGACCACTATACTCCTGCCGCCGTATCAAACTTGGTGGAACGCTCTGAATTCCTCACCAGCTACACACCGTACCAGGCGGAAATCTCACAAGGAACACTGCACTATATCTTTGAATTCCAAAGCATGATGGCAGAATTGACGGGCATGGACATCTCCAACGCCTCCATGTACGACGGAAGCACAGCCACCGCTGAAGCAGTGATGATGGCAAAAGCCAATGCCAAGAAAGCCGAAAAAGTCCTTGTCTCAGCAACCGTTGACCCGAAAATCCTCCGTGTCATCCGTACTTACGCACACTTCAACGGCATTAAAATCGAGCTGATCAACGAGAAAGACGGCGCTACCGACAAAGCCGACTTGCAGCAGAAGCTCAACGGCGGCGGCGTGGCCGGCGTTGTTGTCCAGCAGCCCAACTACTACGGTGTGATCGAAGACTATAGCGGTTATTCAGATGCCTGCCACGAGCAAAAGGCACTTTTCATCATGAACAGCATTGCCGCAGACCTTGCCCTGCTGAAAACCCCTGCGGAATGGGGGGCTGACGTAGCTGTCGGCGACGGCCAGTCACTCGGAATCCCCGTATCCTTCGGCGGCCCATACGTCGGCTACATGTGCTGCACGGAGAAGATGATGCGCAAAATGCCGGGCCGAATTGTCGGCGCGACAAAGGACAGCCGCGGACAAAGAGCATTCGTGTTGACACTCCAAGCACGCGAACAGCACATTCGCCGGCAAAAGGCAACATCCAACATTTGTTCCAACCAAAGCCTGATGGCATTGTTCACTACGATCTACATGTCCATGATGGGCAAAGAAGGACTAAAAGAAGCGGCGACACTGTCTTATGCCGGAGCACATTACCTGTGTGACGAACTGCTGAAAACCGGTAAATTCACGCTAGCATTCAATCAGCCATTCTTCAATGAGTTCTGCGTCCGTTACGACGGTGACGTTGACAAATTGCAGAAACACCTGGCTGACAACGGCATCCTGGGAGGTGTTAAAATAGATGGGAGAACCATCATGTTTGCCGTTACTGAAAAGCGTACAAAGGCTGAAATAGACAAACTTGTTGAACTAACGAAGGAGGCTTAAAGATGAATAACAAACTATATGGCAATCTGATTTTTGAGCTTTCGCATCCCGGACGCAAAGGCTACACACTGCCCAAGAACATGTTCGGAAGCTATGAACTGCCCAAAAAAATGCAGCGCAGCAATGACGCTAACCTGCCCGAATGCGATGAAATGACCGTCATACGTCATTACACCAATCACAGTGCAAACAACTTTGGCGTCAACAACGGCTTTTATCCACTGGGCAGCTGTACGATGAAGTACAACCCCGTCATCAATGAAGAGACAGCTAACATGCCCGCCTTCGCCAACATCCATCCGATGCAACCCGTCGAGAAATGCCAAGGAGCACTGGAAGTTTACTATAACCTGCAAAAATCACTGTGCGCACTGACAGGCCTCAGCGAATTCACCTTGAACCCCTTTGCCGGTGCCCACGGTGAATTGACCGGACTGATGATCATCCGCGCATACCATGAGAAGAACGGCGACACGAAACGGACAAAAGTCATCGTTCCCGACTCTGCACACGGCACCAACCCCGCCTCAGCAGCTGTCTGCGGACTCGATGTCCTGGAAGTAAAAAGTACAGAAAACGGCTTCGTCGACGTTGAAGACCTGAGAGCACTCATTGAACGTGAGGGCGAAAACGTCGCCGCAATGATGATGACCAACCCCAACACGTTGGGAATGTTTGAGCAGAAGATTCCTGAGATAGAGAAACTGATACACGACTGCGGCGGCCTGATGTACTATGACGGCGCCAACCTCAACCCGATGCTCGGCGCTTGCCGTCCAGGCGACATGGGATTCGACGTGATGCACATCAACCTGCACAAGACCTTCTCAACCCCTCACGGCGGCGGCGGCCCCGGCAGCGGACCGGTCGGCGTATGCGAGAAACTCGTCGAGTTCCTCCCCAGCCCCAAAGTGGTGAAGGATGGCGACAAGTTCAGCGTAGAATGCAAAGACAGCGATTATGCCGTCGGCGCTTTCTTTGGCAACTTTGCCGTCATCATCCGTGCCTACACCTACATCCTATCGCTAGGAAAAGAGAACATCAAGATGGTCGGCCCGCTTGCCACACTCAACGCCAACTACATCAAGGAGGCGCTGAAAGACGTTTATGAGTTGCCCATTGACGGACTTTGCAAGCACGAATTCGTTTTTGACGGGCTGAAAGACAAGTCAACCGGTGTAACCACGATGGACGTGGCCAAACGTCTTCTGGACTATGGCTATCACGCCCCGACAATCTATTTCCCGTTGCTTTTCCATGAGGCAATGATGATAGAGCCGACTGAAAACGAGAGCCTCGAAACCATCAACGGGTTCATTGACGTGCTCAGGACCATTGCCGAAGAAGCCAAGAATGAGCCGGAAACGGTGAAAAGCGCACCGCACCACACCCCCATCGGACGTGTGGACGACGTACTGGCTGCCAAGCAACCGATTCTCACCTATAAACAGATGAAGAATGAACAACAGTAATTTGATTATCATTGGTAGCGGCCCCGGCGGTTATCGTGCCGCCGAGCACGCTGCCAAGCACGGCCTCTCAGTAACGATTTTCGAAGCCAACGAAGCTGGCGGAACATGTCTGAACTGCGGCTGTATCCCCACAAAGACATTCTGCCGCAATGCGGAAATCATGCAAAACCTGCATGAGGGCGATGCCTTCGGACTGCAAGATGTCAGTTACAACTTTGACTTCAACCAGGTCCTAGCCCGCAAGCAAAGCGTCGTGGAAGCACTCCGCAGTGGTGTAGAGGGACTTCTCGCCATGCCTGGAATCACGTTGGTGCGCGGAAAAGCCGAGTTCAAAGATGCAAAAACAGTCGTCGCAAACGGTGAAGAATACACTGCCGACAATATCATCATTGCCACCGGCTCACGTGCCAAGTTGCTTCCAATCGAAGGAATAGACCTCCCGCATGTTGTGACATCCACCGAATTGCTCAACATACCATCGGTTCCGAAGCGCCTATGCATTGTCGGCGCAGGCGTAATCGGCATGGAGTTCGCATCAATCTTCAACAGTTTCGGCAGCCAAGTAACCGTTGTTGAGTTCCTGAAAGAGTGCCTGCCGGCAATAGACAGCGACATCGCAAAACGCTTGCGTCAATCCATTGGCAAGCGCGGTGTGACGTTCCACATGCAAGCTGCCGTAAAACGCATCACCAGCGAGGGCGTTTACTTCGAGCGAAAAGGCAAAGAAGAAATGGTTGAAGCCGACGTTGTACTCATTGCAACGGGCCGGGCCGCCAACACGGAAGGCATTGGACTGGAACAGGCGGGCGTGGAGTTTGACCGTGTCGGCATCAAAACTGACGACAACATGCAGACCAACATCCCGCATATTTACGCCATCGGCGATGTCAACGCACGTTGTATGCTCGCCCATGCCGCAACATTCCAAGGCTTGCGTGCCGTGAATCACATCCTGGGCAAGAGCGATGACATTCGTCTTGACATCATGCCCTCGGCAATTTTCACACTGCCCGAGGCTGCCGGAGTTGGCCTGACAGAGGAGCAATGCAAAGAACAAGGAATTGCATATGTGTGCAAGAAATCGTTCCACCGCGCCAACGGCAAGGCTCTTGCCATGCATGAAGGCGACGGAATGTTGAAGCTGCTGGCTGGTGAAGACGGGAAAATCATCGGCTGCTATGCCTACGGGGCACACGCCGCAGACCTCGTTCAAGAAGCCAGCGCACTCATGTGCAAGAATACGACGGTGAAAGAAATGAGCGAAATGGTGCATATCCATCCGACGCTCAGCGAAGTATTGCACAGTGCAAGCGAGCAATTCTAAGCTAAAAAGTCTATAGACAAAAAAAGCTGCGAAACTTTCCATCGTGATTGTTTCGCAGTTTTTTTGTCTTGTATTACGTTACGGGAGCAGTTGCAATTCTTGTGAACCAACCATCATTACCAGAACGGCCGAACTCAAAATGGTGAAAATCGAGAAAACCACCACAAACCATCCGGTAAAACGACACACCCATCGCCAAATTTTAAGTCCTTTTTCAAATGCCAAAGCGTCATCGGACTTGACAGCGAGCTTGATTGTATGGACAGCCTTCAAGCCTCTGATACAAGGGCAAGTCATCAACAAACCCACCACGATACAAACAAGGCCCAACGACCACATAAAGTGCCTGAATCCTAAGAATTCAGGCGAATCCACGCTGTTAAAGCCTATCAATAATTGGCCAATTCCTAACAATAACATGAAAAAGTTGCCCAATAGGCTAATGATACACAAAAATTTCGTCCACCTGGCAATGGACAAAAGATAGACTTTCGAGGTTTCCGTCACTTCTAAACGCTGTTGAGCGGCTGTTTCCAAAATATTTTCCATAAAAATCATATCAATGTTTTAAACATAAATTCGCCATATCCCAAAAAAATTACTGCACAGCCTCAAAAACTTGCTCTATGCGCTGTTCGCGATGGCAGACATGCACCTCAATGCCAAATTTCTCGTGGATATGCTCCGCCAAATGCTGTGCCGAATAAACGCTCCGATGCTGGCCGCCCGTACATCCAAAGGAGAACATCAGGTTGGTGAAACCACGTTGCAAATAACGCTCTATATGATGGTCTGCCAACCGATAAGCATGTTCCAGAAACTCCAGGATTTCACCATCGTCCTCCAAAAAACGGATAACAGGCTCGTCCAAACCAGTCAATTTCTTGTAAGGCTCATAACGCCCTGGATTATGCGTCGACCGGCAGTCGAAGACATACCCGCCGCCGTTGCCCGAGTCATCGTGAGGAATGCCCCGATGATAGGAAAAACTGAACACGCGCACCACGAGAGGCCCCTTTCCGTCGTATTTTGAGAAGGTAGCCGGCCCGTCTTTCGGATGTGCCTCATAAACATCGTTTTCCGCAATTTTATACCCGTCTGCACGCACCGCGGGCTCTTCCTGCGGCGCGGCGAACTGCGGCAAGTCGGTCAACCGACATAAAAGGTCGGTCAAATAAGAATAAGAAAAATGGCTGTCGTGCAACAACTCACGCAAATTCTGCATGGCAGGGGGTATACTGTCCAAAAAATGCTGCTTTCGCTCGAAATATCCTCGAAAACCGTATGCCCCGAGCACTTGCAATGTACGGAAAAGTACAAAAAGCCGCAAACGCTCTACAAAATGGCGTTCCGAGGGCACTTCCGTATAATTTTTCAGCGACTGATAGTACTCATACACCAATTCCCGGCGCAATTTATGCGGATATTTGGCAGATGCTTGCCACAAAAAAGACGCCACGTCATAATAATACGGGCCGCGGCGACCACCCTGAAAATCAATAAAATGCGGGTTGCCCTCATCGTCTAGCATGACATTGCGCGCCTGAAAATCGCGATACAGGAAACTGTTGGTGGGCTCGCAAGTCAAGTCCTTTGCCAACAAGCGGAAATTCGCTTCCAGCTTCATCTCATGAAAATCAACATCCAAAGGCTTGAGAAAACAGTATTTGAAGTAATTCAAGTCGAACAGGACACTGTCTTCGTCAAATGCCGGCTGCGGATAGCACATTGCCCAGTCGAGCCCGCGCGCGCCACGGATTTGTACATTGGGCAGTTCGCGAATGGTCTTGAACAAAAGAGCGCGCTCGTGTTGAGTATAGCGGCCGCCGGCTTTCCTGCCGTTGCCAAGTGCATCAAAAAGCGACGTAGACCCCAGGTCTGACTGCAAATAGTACATCTCATCGCCACTGACTGCCAATATTTCGGGGACAGCAATCTGTTTACTTGCAAAATGCCGGGCAAGATAGATGAAGGCGCGGTTCTCGTCCCTGCTCGTACCTTCCACGCCAACAACCACGCCGCCGCCGCCACTCAAGCGATAGTATTTGCGATTACTGCCCTCGCCTGCCAATTGCCGAATGCTTTGCACTTTACAGCCAAAACACGACTGATATAACGCTGATAAGTTGTCCAATATACTTTAAAAAGAAGTGTTTACACTTGGCAAAGATACACATTTTCGCTGGAAAAACCATCATGTGCCAGTACAAAAATCGGGAACAATCCCACACGAGGCTGTTCCCGATTCTTTTTTATGTCAACGCGGTCATTTACATCATTCCGCCCATCCCCGGATTCGGCATCGGCATGGCTCCCTTCTCCTCGGGTTTGTCCACGATGATGCATTCCGTTGTCAGGAACATTCCTGCGATGGAAGCGGCATTTTCAAGGGCCACACGAGCCACTTTTGCCGGATCGATGACACCTGCCTTGCGCATATCTTCAAACTTGTCGGTGCGGGCATTGTAACCAAAGTCGCCTTTGCCCTCGCGCACCTTCTGCACAACAACGGCTCCCTCACCGCCTGCATTGGTGACAATCTGGCGAAGCGGCTCTTCAATGGCGCGTTCCACGATATTGATGCCCGTCTGCTCATCTGCATTCTCACCCTTGACTTTTTTCAATGAGTCGAGCGCACGGATGTAGGTCGTTCCGCCACCAGCCACAACGCCTTCTTCGATGGCTGCACGAGTAGCACAAAGCGCATCGTCGACGCGGTCTTTCTTCTCCTTCATCTCAACCTCGCTGTTGGCACCTACATAAAGCACAGCTACGCCACCTGCCAACTTGGCCAAACGTTCCTGCAACTTTTCCTTGTCATAGCTGCTGGTCGTATTGGCAATCTCACTCTTGATTTGGCTCACGCGATCGCTGATCTGCAGCTTGTCGCCAGCGCCGTTCACTATGGTTGTATTGTCTTTTGAAACCACTACTTTGTCACAAGTTCCAAGCATTTCAAGTGTTGCCTGCTCCAATTTCAAGCCTTTTTCTTCACTGATCACCAAACCGCCGGTCAACACAGCAATGTCTTCCAGCATTGCCTTGCGGCGGTCGCCAAAGCCGGGTGCCTTCACTGCACAAATCTTCAAACCGGCGCGCAAACGATTGACAACCAGCGTGGTCAAAGCCTCTGAATCCACATCCTCTGCGATGACGAGCAACGGGCGGCCGCTGTCGGCAGCTGGCTGCAACACAGGCAAGAAGTCTTTCAGGTTGCTGATTTTCTTGTCATAAATCAAGATGTATGGATTTTCCATCACGCACTCGAGCTTCTCGGCGTCAGTCACAAAATATGCCGACAAATAACCACGGTCGAACTGCATTCCTTCCACTACGCCAATGCTGGTGTCGCG
>ONQK01000166.1 GCA_900319895.1 uncultured Prevotella sp.
GCAAGACTTCGAAGATTGAACAAAACTACACCACCCATAAAAACGAAAGAACGATGAAAGCTGAAAAAACTCCAGACACGACCGAGCATGCCTACGGCACACCACCTTTTCACATACCAACCATCCAAAGCCATCAATCTGGGCGAATTTGTCGGCGCGCAAGTCTGCACGCCGGATTCGGTCAGACAATTGATATAAATATTCACAAAAATTAAACAAACTACTATTCCAAATGAACCGAGAGCAGTAAATTCATTTTTTTTTACTTTAGTTCTTATTTTTGGCGGGCGTTTATCGTGAAGATAAGCGTCCGTTTTCACATCTTCCTTCCACATCGAGACACATCAAAAAAACTCCGTGAAAATGCCATTCCGCTCCATAAAAAATTGTATCTTTGCATTCAGATTATGGACAACAAGGAAGCGACACTAGAATTAGGCACAAAACCCGTTGGAGAGCTACTCATACGATATGCCATACCGGCGATTATCGCCATGACCGCCTCTTCGCTATACAACATCATCGACCGCGCATTCATCGGCCAAGTTGTCGGTACCGATGCCATTGCCGGGTTGGGCATCACCTTCCCCTTCATGAATCTCTCGGCGGCCTTCGGCGCAGCGGTTGGCATCGGCGCATCAACCAGCATCTCCGTCAAGTTCGGTCAGAAAGACTATGCCACTGCCGAACATCTTCTGGGGAACACCATCACGCTAAACGTTGTCATCGGCGTTACTTTTGCCCTGATATGCTTGCTCTTCCTCAACCCCATCTTGCATTTCTTCGGTGCCAGTTCCGAGACACTGCCCTATGCCCGCGAATACATGCAGGTCATCTTGGCAGGAAACGCCGTCACACACATGTATTTCGGCCTCAATGCCGTGCTGAGGGCCGCCAGTAAGCCACGGCATGCCATGTACGCCACGATTTTCACTGTCATCATGAACATGCTGCTCGACATCATTTTCATCTGGGGGCTCGGCTGGGGCATCCGCGGTGCCGCCTTTGCCACCATTCTCTCCCAAGGCATGGCACTGGCATGGCAACTCAAGCTGTTCAGCAACAAGGACGAGTTGCTGCACCTGAAGAAGGGCATCTACAGCCTGCGCAAGGCATTGGTGAGGAACATCATCAGCATCGGCATCTCGCCATTTTTGATGAACGTATGTGCCAGCATCATCGTCATCTTCATGAACAAGCAATTTGTACGCTACGGCGGCGACCTGGCGGTTGGTGCCTACTCCATTGCCAACTCCATGGGCATGATGTTCGTCATGTTCGTCATGGGCATCAACCAGGGGATGCAGCCCATAGCCGGATACAACTACGGCGCACGGCAAAACGAGCGCCTCATGCGTGTGCTCAAGCTCTCCATCGTCTTTGCCACCATCATCATGCTCACCGGTTGGGCCATCGCCATGTTCGCCCCCCATTATTGTGCGCGCATGTTCACGCAAGACCCGGTGCTCATCGGCATGGCCGTCGACGGCATCCGCATCAACATGCTCGTCTTCCCCATCATCGGCTTCCAAATGGTGGTAGGCAACTTCTTCCAATGCATCGGCAAAGTGAAAATCAGCATCTTCATGTCACTGGCAAGACAAATGCTGTTCCTACTGCCCTTGCTGCTCATCCTGCCCAACTTCTGGGGGCTCAACGGTGTCTGGGCAGCACTACCAGTATCAGACTTCATCTCCGCACTTGTGGCGGCATGGATGATTACGACATACATACCAAAACTCAAACAATAAAGCCTACTTAACATGGAAAAGCAAAACAACATTGTCAATATAGGAAGACAGCTGGGAAGCGGCGGGCATATCGTTGCAAAAATGCTGGCAGAGAAATTCGGATTCCAGTTCTACGACCGGGAAATCCTCAACATTGCTGCCAAGGAGAGCGGATTCGACGAAAAATTCTTCGAGCAAAACGACGAACACAAAGGTTTTCTGAAAGCCTTGCTTCAGCCTCAGCTGCCGCACATCAGCGGAAGCGGTTTCTATACCAATAAATTCTCTCAAGACAGCCTCTTCCAGTTTCAAAGCGATGCCATACGAAAAGCAGCAAACCAAGACTCATGCGTCTTTGTCGGGCGCTGTGCCGACTATGTACTTCGAGACTTTGCGAACGTAATCAACGTCTTTGTAACAGCACCTTTGGAAGCACGCATCAAAAGAGTGTCAGAACGACGAAACTGCTCAAACGAAGAAGCCAAAAAGTTCATCGTCTCCAAAGAAAGCGAGCGAGCCGCCTACTACAACTTCTACACAGGGAAACAATGGGGGAATGCCAGTTCCTACGATATATGCATCAATACCGACGGCATAGGAATGGAAGAAACCACCGAAATTCTCGCACAATATATCCATCGACGGCTCAAACTATAACTTTTCACCACCCAAGAACCACGAAACAATGAAGAAAATCGGCATCCTCAGCGACACGCACTCGTATTGGGACGACAAATACCTGCACTATTTCGAGCCCTGCGA
>ONQK01000034.1 GCA_900319895.1 uncultured Prevotella sp.
CCGCTGGAGGCTTGCACGGAGGACTTGTACCACTGCGGCTTGCCTTGTCTGGACGACCGCCTGCTCTCCATCCAGACGTATTATGAGCAGCAGTGGCTCGCTCGCGGCCTGAACATCAAGTACCTCAAATTCAGCCTTCCTCGCGATGGCGCCTTGCGCGAGTCGGAGCGTGAGATTGCGCTTGACGATTACCGGAGCTATCGCCGCGACAAGCGCAGCCCTTTGGAGAGGCGGAAGTAGGACGCGAGGCGGAATGATTTGCAGGGTTGGCGTTTTTTAGTTAACTTTGCGGGAGTTTTACAAAAGAATTATTGGTATGACCCTTTATCCTAAATTGATTACTGATGCGCTGGCAACGGTGATGTATGCCGGCACGAAGAAGAACCTGGTTGAGAGCGGGATGGTTGGCGAGGACATCCGTATCGACGGCATGAGGGTGAGCTTCAGCCTCATCTTCCCTCGCGAGACCGACCCTTTTCTCAAATCGACCGTCAAGGCGGCCGAGGCTGCCATCCATTATTATGTGGACAAGTCCGTCGAGGTGGAGATCCTGGTGGAGACCAAGTCGAAGCCTCGCCCGCCGCTTGAGAAGCTCTTGCCCGAGGTGGGGGACGTCATCGCCGTCAGCTCGGGCAAGGGCGGCGTTGGCAAGAGCACGGTGTCTGCCAACCTGGCCATCGCCCTGGCGCGGCTGGGCTACACGGTCGGCCTGCTCGACGCGGACATCTTCGGCCCTTCTGTCCCCAAGATGTTCCATGTGGAGGATGCGCGTCCGTATGCTGAGAGCATCGATGGGCGCGATTTGATCATCCCCGTGGAGCAATATGGCGTGAAGCTGTTGAGCATCGGTTTCTTCGTCAGCCCCGAGACGGCGACGCTCTGGCGCGGCAGCATGGCCTCGAATGCGTTGAAGCAGCTGATTGCCGATGCCCACTGGGGGCCTCTGGACTACCTGATCCTCGACACGCCTCCCGGCACGAGCGACATCCATCTCACACTGCTGCAGACGCTTTCCATCACGGGTGCCGTCATCGTCAGCACGCCGCAGCAAGTGGCGCTTGCCGATGCCAGGAAGGGCATTGACATGTATCAGAACGACAAGGTCAACGTGCCTATCCTGGGACTGGTGGAGAACATGGCGTGGTTCACGCCGGCGGAACTTCCCGGGAACAAATATTACATCTTCGGCAAGGGCGGCTGCGAGCAGCTGGCAAAAGAGATGGGGCTCCCGCTGCTGGCGCAGATCCCCGTCGTGCAAAGCATTTGCGAGAGTGGCGACACGGGCGCCCCCGCGGCGCTGGAATCCGATTCGGCCGTGGGGCGTGCGTTTTTGAACCTGGCGCAGTCCGTGGTCACGATGGTTCGCCGTCGGAACAGGGACTTGCCGCCGACGAACATCGTCAAGACGCATCGGTAAGGGCTGGCGTTGAGGCGCAGGCTTTTGCTTTGGGGGAAGAAAAAAGGCTTTATGCGCCAAGCATAAAGCCTTTGGTTTTTGTTCAAGCCTCTTTCCCGTTGAGGAAGATGCGCCTGACGATGGGCATCGTATAGGCGTAGGGGATGAAATCGACGGATGGTATGGGCTCTGTGATGTAGAAATTGGCGACTTTTCCCTTTCCGACAGACCCGTACTCCCGACTGATTCCCATGGCGTATGCCGAGTTGATGGTTGCTGCATTGAGCGCCTCCTGGGGCAGGAGTTTCATCTTGATGCATGCCAGTGAGACGGCGAACTTCATGTCGCCCGATGGCGTGGAGCCAGGGTTGTAGTCGCTGGCAATGGCCATGGGCAGCCCTGCGTCAATCATCTTGCGTCCCAAGGCGAAGGGCATGTTCAGGAAGAACGATGTGCCGGGCAGCGCCGTGGGCATGGTCGTGCTGGTCTTGAACAGCTCGATGTCGCGCTCGGTCATGCTTTCGAGATGGTCGACGGAGAGTGCGTCGTGCCTGACGGCAACTTCTACGCCCCCCGAGTCGGCGAGCTCTTGTCCATGTATTTTCGGCCTCATGCCGTATTTTGCGCCTGCCTCGAGGATTCTTGCCGTCTCCTCGGGCGTGAAGAACCCTTCGTCGCAGAAGACATCTATGAAGTCGGCCAGTTGCTGCTCGCCGACCATAGGGATCATTTCGTTGACGACCAGGTCGACGTATTCTGCCTGCCTGCCTGCGTATGCCCTGCCTACGGCGTGTGCGCCGAGGAAGGTGCTCATCACTTTTAGGGGTGCCGTCTGCTTGATGCGTCGGATGACCCGCAGCATTTTCATCTCGTCTGCCGTGTTCAGCCCATATCCGCTTTTGATTTCTACGGCGCCTGTGCCTTTGCGCATAATCTCGTTGACCCGTCGCATGGCTTGCGCATAGAGTTCGTCTTCGCTGAGTTCGTGCAGCCGGTCTGCCGAATTGAGGATGCCGCCGCCGCGTTTGGCAATCTCGGCGTAGCTCAATCCGCGGATTTTGTCTACAAATTCCCCCTCTCGGCTTCCTGCATACACGATGTGCGTGTGTGAGTCGCAGAAGGAAGGCAGCACGCTTCCGCCTTCGGCGTCGACGACGAGGTCTGCTGTGTCGTCTGCCGGGCAGGTGGTGTCTGTTCCGTAGTCGGCGAACCGTCCGTCTTCCACGAGCATCCAGGCTTGCTGTATGGTCTTAAAGTCTGCCATTTCCTTGCCGCGCAGGCATTCTTTTTCAGCGGGAAGGATGCCGGCGAGCAGATGGATGTTTTTTATGAGCGTTTTCATCGTTTTTTCCTCGATAGAACTGTTTATGCCTTATTGTCGTGCAAAAAATCCACTGCTTTGGCGATGTATGGGTACATCACCACGTCGTTTTCGATGAAGGGCACTACTTTTCTGAATGCAGCATGCACGTCTTCAATGGTTTTGGATGACTTTAGCGGACGGCGGAAGTCAAGGGCCTGGGCTGCGTTGAAGAGCTCGATGGCAAGGATCCGCTCTGTATTTTCGACCACTTTGACCAGCTTGGTCGCTGCATTGGCGCCCATGGAGACGTGGTCTTCCTGGCCTTGTGAGGTGGGAATGGTGTCTGCCGATGATGGCATGCACAATGTCTTGCTTTGGCTGGCAATGGCGGCTGCGGTGTATTGTGGAATCATGAAACCGCTGTTCACGCCGGGTTTTGCCACCAAGAAGCTGGGCAGGTCGCGTGTGCCGGAAACCAATTTATAGGTTCTGCGTTCAGAAATGCTGCCCAGCTCGTTCAGGGCGATGCAGAGGAAGTCCATCGGCAGGGCGATGGGCTCGCCGTGGAAGTTGCCGGCTGAGATGATCAGGTCTTCGTCCGGACATACTGTTGGGTTGTCTGTGGCAGAGTTGATTTCTGTGTCGATGACTGACTTGACATACTCGAAGGTGTCTTTCACCGCTCCGTGTACTTGCGGTATGCAGCGGAAGGAGTATGGGTCTTGTACGTTGACTTTCCTCTGGCGTATCAATTCGCTGCCTTCAAGCAGTTGGCGCATGCGGTTGGCAGTGTCGATTTGCCCCTTATGTGGTCGCACGGTGTGCACGGCTAGGGTGAACGGCTCAATGCGTCCGTCGTAAGCCTCGAGCGACATGGCTGCGATGGTGTCTCCCCAGCCGATGAGGCGTTTTGCATTGATGAGCGACCAAACGGCGTGTGCGCTCATGTTTTGTGTGCCATTGAGCAATGCCAGCCCCTCTTTTGACCCTAGTTTGATGGGTGTCCAGCCCATTTGCTTCGTGATTTCTTCGCCAGTCATTGTCTTTCCCTGATATTCTACTTCGCCCAGTCCGGCTAGTGGCAGGCAGAGATGCGCCAATGGGACGAGGTCTCCGGAGGCGCCTACTGAGCCTTGTTGATAGACAATGGGGTAGATGTCATTGTTGAAAAACTCAATCAAACGCTCTATGGTATCGAGTTTGCAGCCTGAAAATCCGTATGAAAGCGACTGAATCTTAAGCAAGAGCATCATTTTGACGATTTCGTTCCTCACTCTATCGCCAATGCCGCAGGCGTGCGACATCATCAGGTTGATTTGCAACTGTGAGAGCTGGTCTTCGCTGATGGAAATCTTGCAAAGCGAGCCAAAGCCGGTGGTCACGCCGTAGACGGGATGTTCTGACGTGGCAATTTTCTGGTCGAGGTATTCGCGACATTTGATGATTCTTGCCTTGGCATCGTCGCTGAGCGAAAGTTTATAGCCGCCGTTGATGATTTCTTCAATTCTTTCTACTGAAAGATGTTCAGTACTGATTTGATGAATGTTCATAGAAATTTTGTGTTATATGAATAATAAATTTTGCACTGATGGTGTGGATGGATAGTCGGGGAAATGTTTGTACAATCCATATATGCATACCGTTTGCAAAGGTAGCAAATTATTTTGAACAAGAACGCTTTTGGGCGTAAATTATTGTGGTGAGAATGTTGCTTTAAATATAAATGCTGTGGGGGATTTGTTTTCTGGTGAAAATCAACGGGTAATGATTGGTAAAATGGCGCTTAGCTTTCGATTCTGAATGTCGTAAAAAGGGAGACGCACAAATTACGTCTCCCTTTTTACGGCTACTGATTTCCTTCTGCAAATAGTAAGGATTAAAAGAGTGTTAACCGCTCAGTCTTTCAATTCTCCTACTTTATCCAATATTGCGAAGGGGCATTCTTTAATTCCTTTTCCGTTCAGAACGCTTGGTTGATGATGTCGTCATCGACCAGATTCGGCAGCGTCACCTGCAGGTCGGGCGTGCGCTCCATTTCGCGCTTGATGGCGTCG
>ONQK01000073.1 GCA_900319895.1 uncultured Prevotella sp.
ACTGACGGTGGCCAATGCCCGTGATGCAACAATGGTCCTCATAAGAGCAAAGAACGGCATTGTGGAAAAATTGCTGGTTAATGCGCTGACGGGTAATGACTGTGCGTTCAGTTCCTTCGGGGAGGTCGCTAAGGTCAATAGCAGTGGATTCTTCGAGGGTCTGGTTGCGCAGGTTGGCAATGATTTTCTCACTCTCATAGGCCAACTTTTCGGGATTTTCGAAAAATTCGTTCCAAACGAGTTCGTCCATTTTACTGGTATGGCCAAGACCAACAATGCCTTTGGATTTAAGTACTGGGTCGAAACTGCCGAGGTTGCCTATTTTTAAGTTCAACGCAGCAGGCGTACGACCGAGTAACTTTGCGTATTCTTGTATGAGCGGATGCCGTGCACTGCTGTTTTTGAAAGGAATCTTGCAATAAACATTCAAAGCTACGATAATCTGCTCTCTCGTCCAATTTGCCATAAACTATTTTTTAATTGTTACTATTATCTATATCGACCTTTCTATCTACTGTTTGTTGGAACATTGTTCCCATAGTTCTCATAGTTCTCATTTTTCCCTTTATTATATCCCATTCCGTGCTCATCGCGCCAACTACGGCGAGCTGCCGACATTTGCTCTTTAATTCCGCCATTTGCAAGGAAATCAGTTTTGAACTTTTCAAGTAATTGTCTAAGCAAATAGTCCGTCTGATGAATAAGCACAAGTGCAATGTTGGCTAACGTGATGTCATCGCGAAGGCGGCAGACACGTTGATAATCTTCTGGTTTTGAGTGTTGGCGACACCATTGTCGAGCCTTGCGGCACTGCTCACTATTCACATCCCATATCTGATTGCCGTGATTGCGCAAATAATCCTCGTAATCTTCTTGAAGTTCCTTAAGACTAGCTTTTGCCACATTTACTAATTTGATGCAAGACTCCATTGAAGTTGTGCCTGCTTCGTTTCCCTCTGCAATGTTTTGTTTACCAGAACGAGCAGCTTGTTTCATCTGGTCTACGGTACGGTCACCTATTTTCGGTAGATAATGCTCTATGAAATAATAAATGATGTCGTAGATGCACTCTGACTTCTGGAAGGCTATTAAATTCTTATAATCACCTTTTGGAATGAGGAAACTGCTGTTATCAGTGGGCATAATGGAAAGGATGAGAAGAATGAGAATTATGGGAAATAATGAATAAACTCAAATATTACGCCCTGTTACTCCGCGTATCACGATGATTTTCGCGAACATTTAGGGCAAATGGCGACTGTAAAGTTACAAATATTTTTCGGAAAACGATTGTTTTATGTCAATTTTTTGTTTTTCTGCTCATTTTACAGACCTTAAAACGAAAAATATTACAGAAAAAGGCAATTTAAAACACGAAAGCCATCAATGACTGCGAACAGATCTATGAATGTATATTTCTTCTTTGGCATAATTATTCAGTTAAATTCCTCTCCAAAAACCCCTTCAACGCTCCCAAATTCTCCGCATCCAAATCCCAGTGCTGGATGTTGTCGTAGTTGCGGTAAGGCTCTTGACGGGTTTCTTCTGGCTCTTCTATATCTATTTCTGTTTTAGTTATTATGTGCAAAGATAAGCATTAATTTTTAAACAAACAAATTCATTCCGTATTTCCCAGAGTGGTCGATTCCTTCGACGCAATAGCGGTAGCAGACAACTGAGCAAGCAACGAAAGGGGGGATTTGAGCAAGGTTTCAAGCCCCGGACATTTTGGTCGGGTTGGGGGTGGGGAACTTTCCTGATTTTTGTAACATGTAAGGTGGGGGAATGCCGAATCGGTGAAAGGCAGGTGCAAGGGGCTAAAATCGTCACAGTTTTAACCATATCCTTGTCTAAGTTCCTAATTAAAGCTGTTTCCTGTGGGCTTTCTTGCCGATGTCTGTTGTCAGAGGCTGAAAATGCTGTTGTTTCTTGTCTACACTTCCTGTCCGGCAAGTGAAAAATGCCGAAAAAGTGAAAAAAACACATCCCAATGGCGAAAAAAAGCGTTGGAAAGTATAAACTTTCATCAAAAATGTGTATCTTTGCAGGGCAAATCAATAAAACTAAACTAAAACATGGACGATTATCACGCGGAAACTACAAGCAAGTAGGCGTGAGGATTTGCCGAAGTGCCAATCCTCGCACCCGTAGACATTTTTTTACTACGTTCAAAAATACGTGGAGGATTGACAAGATGAAGACTTACTGGAATACGACCAATGGACTGAGTCAACTCAATGAGTGGCAGCCCAACTGCTGGATACAAGTGACTTGTCCGACAGAAGAAGACCAACGCGAACTCGAGAAACGCTTCGAGATTCCCGACTATTTCTTTTCCGACATCAGCGACACCGACGAGCGTGCCCGTTATGAATACGATGACGGCTGGATGCTCATCATTTTGCGCATCCCCTTTGTCAAGGAAATACGTTCCCGAACCCCTTATACAACCGTCCCGCTGGGTATTATTCACAAGCGCGACGTCACCATCACGGTGTGCTACTATGAGACCAACATGATGATAGACTTCGTCTCGTTTCAGCAGAAGCGCGGCGATGGGTTTGTGGACCATGTCGATATGATTTTCCGCATTTTCCTTTCTTCTGCCGTATGGTACCTCAAGCGCCTGAAACAGATCAACACCCTGATAGAGAGGGCCAAGCAAAATCTAGACCAAGGTGTGAACAATGAGAGCCTCATCGGGCTGTCGAGGCTGCAAGACTCACTGACCTACTTCATCACTTCGATTCGTGGCAATGAAAACTTATTGCAAAAGCTGAAGTTCAAGCTGCAAATCGACGAGCTCGACGCCGACCTCATTGAAGACGTCAACATTGAGATGTCGCAGGCGCGCGAGACGACAAACATTTATTCCGACATTCTCGAGTCGACCATGAACACTTACACCAGTGTCATCAACAACAACATCAACACCACGATGCGGACGATGACCTCGTTCAGCATCATTCTCATGTTCCCCACGCTCATTGCCTCGTTGTTTGGCATGAACCTCATCAACGGCATGGAGGACAAGCCCTGGGGGTTCGTCCTCGCATTGGTGTTGTCGGTGTTTGTCTCGCTGGCATCATGGTGGATTCTTAAACATAAACGGCTCATATGAAAAGACTTAAAATGCAAAAAAATGCCAATAAATTAGGCTATTACATTTTTTTTCACTAAGTTTGCAGTCTTTAAAGTATAGAAATTGTGTAATTCGAATCATCAACTAAAAACAGTGAAATGATGGACTCTCAAGAAAAAAGCCTACAGCAGGTAAATGAAGTGAACGAGACCCCTGCCAATAATGAAGTTACGAGTGTGCAAGGCACTGAAGCGGAAACTCAGGCAGAAGTAGCTAATCAAGCGCAAGACTCAGGCTCCGAGGAAGGTGTGCAGCCCCATGCGGAAAGCCCTCGGCCAGGCGGCCCGGGGAGCCCTGAACCTTCTTTCAAGAAGAATTATGCCTCAAAGGCAGAGATTCTTGAGAGGATCAAAGAATTGGCGCACAGCGAGGAAACCCCGGAAAAAGGTGAAGTAGAGTTCTTGAAAACCATTTTCTATAAGTTGCATGGAGCCGAAAGGGAGGCACAGCAGAAGGCTTTTTTAGAGGGCGGTGGCGACCCGGAGAGCTATCAAGTCGTTGCAGACCCCATTGAAGAAGCCTTCAAGGCAGAAATGATCATCATCAAAGAGAAGCGGGCGAAGCTGTTCCAGCAACAAGAAGAGGAGAAAAAGGAAAACCTGCTCAAAAAGCAGGAAATCATCGAGAAGATAAAGGAATTGCTGACCTCGCCGGAAGAGGCCAACAAGTCTTACCAGGCGTTCAAGCAACTGCAAGAGCAATGGAACAAGATAAAGAATATCCCAATAGAAAAAGCCAATGAGCTTTGGCGAAACTACCAGCATCAAGTCGAACAATTCTACGACTTGCTCAAGCTCAACAGCGAGGCGCGTGAATACGACTTCAAGAAGAATCTGGAAACCAAGACGAAGCTGTGTGAGATCGCTGAGAACCTGGCGCATGAGGAAGACGTCATCAGTGCTTTCCATCAACTGCAGGAACTACACAACCAATACAAGGAGGCAGGCCCTGTGGCCAAGGAGTTGCGCGAGGAGATTTGGCAGCGCTTCAAGGCGGCATCCACTGTCATCAACAAGAAGCATCAGCAACATTTTGAACAACTGCGCGCCAAAGAAGAGGAAAACCTCACGAAAAAGACGATACTCTGCGAAC
Source organism: uncultured Prevotella sp. (assembly GCA_900319895.1). GTDB lineage: Bacteria > Bacteroidota > Bacteroidia > Bacteroidales > Bacteroidaceae > Prevotella. The sequence goes on from ONQK01000073.1 coordinate 4,235, forward strand.
AAGTAGAACATATCGCCAAAGAAGAATACAAAACCGCGGGCGAATGGGAAAAGCAGACCAAAGCCATCATTGCCATACAAAATGAGTGGAAAGGCATCGGGTTCGCTCCCCAGAAGATGAACGTGAAGATTTTTGAGCGTTTCCGTTCTGCCTGTGATGAATTCTTCGGTAGAAAAGCCGATTTCTTCAAGCAACTCAAAGAGTCGTTTGCGGAGAATGCAGAGAAGAAGCGTGAATTGGTGGAAAAAGCCAAGGCGCTGAAAGACAGCAAGGACTGGAAATCCACCAGCGACAAGCTCATTGCCCTGCAAAAGGAATGGAAGACCATAGGCGTTGTGCCTAAAAAACTGGGCGACCAACTCTGGAATGAGTTCATCGAAGCCTGCAACCATTTCTTTGAAGAGCGGAACAAGGTCAGTCAGGGAACACGGAGCGAAGAGCATGCAAACCTTGAT
>ONQK01000212.1 GCA_900319895.1 uncultured Prevotella sp.
CAGCAGTCCGAAGGGGGCTTTCAGGCGTGATGTTCCCTTCGGCAGGCGATGTGTCGGATGTTTTGGTCATAAAAAAACTGTGCAAGTTGACGGTTTTGTCTTGCACAGTTTTTGTTTTGATGTAAAGTCACTCAAGTTGGCATTGGGGCATTACGCATGCTGCTTCTCTGCAATGGCTTTCTTGATGAGTCCTTCCAGCTCGTCGCACAATTCAGGATTGTCTTTGAGCAAGTCGCGCGCGGCATCACGCCCTTGTGCCAAGCGTGTTCCGTTGTATGAGAACCAGCTTCCGCTCTTTTGAATGATGCCGTATTCGACGCCCAGGTCAAGCACTTCGCCAACTTTTGAGATGCCTTCTCCGAACAAGATGTCGAATTCGCACTTGCGGAACGGCGGCGCCACTTTGTTTTTGACGATTTTCACTTTGGTCAGGTTGCCCAAGACCTCGTCGCCGTCTTTGATTGAAGTGCTTTTTCGGATGTCTACCCTCACGCTGGCATAGAATTTTAGGGCATTTCCGCCTGTTGTGGTCTCCGGATTGCCGAACATCATTCCGATTTTCTCGCGCAATTGGTTGATGAAGATACAGGTGGTGTTGGTTTTGCTGATGGTTGAGGTGAGTTTTCTCAAGGCCTGGCTCATCAAGCGTGCTTGTAGCCCGACGTTGCTGTCGCCCATGTCGCCTTCGATTTCCTTTTTGGGTGTTAGGGCTGCCACGGAGTCGATGACGATCAGGTCTACGGCGCTTGAGCGAATCAGTTGCTCGGCGATGTCCAGTGCTTGTTCGCCGTTATCGGGCTGTGAGATCCACAGGTTTTCCACGTCAACGCCTAGTTTTTCGGCATAGAAACGGTCAAAAGCATGTTCTGCATCGATAAAAGCTGCTATTCCTCCTGCTTTCTGGGTCTCGGCGATGGCATGGATGGCGAGTGTTGTCTTGCCGGAACTCTCTGGCCCGAAGATTTCTATGATGCGTCCGCGGGGGTAGCCGCCGACACCCAGGGCGACGTCAAGTCCGAGGCTTCCCGTAGGGATGACCTCGATGTTTTCTACTGTCTCATCGCCCAATTTCATGATGGCGCCTTTGCCAAAGTCTTTCTCGATTTTCGACATGGCGGCTTGCAGTGCCTTGAGCTTTTCTTGCTGCGGGTTTTGTGCAGCAGCTTCTTCTGTGTTCTTTGCCATAAATAGTTAGGTTTTTATTTTATTTATAATTCCGCGTATTGTCTTGTCTTTAAAGTTCCAAGTCGGTGTCGAATACTTCGTGCCAGGGCAGTCCGTATTCGCCCAGTTTCTGCATGAAGGGGTCTGGGTCGAAGTCTTCTACGTTCCACACACCTGGCTTCTTCCACGTTCCTTGTAAATAGAGCATGGCGCCAATCATTGCCGGAACGCCTGTGGTGTAGCTGACGCCTTGCATGCCTGTCTCTTCGTAGGCAGCTTGGTGTGAGCAGTTGTTGTATATGTAGTAAGTGCGCTCTTTCCCGTCTTTTAGCCCGCGGATCCGGCAGCCGATGCTGGTCTGGCCGTCGTAGTTCTCGCCGAGGTCTTGTGGGTTGGGCAATACTGCCTTGAGGAATTGTAGCGGTACGATTTTCACCTTTTCTGTTCGTCCCGAGCCGTCAGCCAGTGGTGCCTCGTAGACGATTTCGTCGATGCGGCTCATGCCGATGTTCTGGATGACATCGAGATAGGTCAAATATTGTTGTCCGAAGGTCATCCAGAATCGTGCTTGACGGATGGTCGGGTAGTTCTTGACCAGTGATTCGAGTTCTTCGTGGTGCATCAAATAGCTCTCTCGCGGCCCGATATTGGGGTAGTTGAGCGATTGATGGATTTCCAGCGGTTGGGTTTCAATCCATTTTCCGTCTTTGTAGTACAGCCCTTTTTGTGTAATCTCGCGGATGTTGATTTCGGGGTTGAAGTTCGTGGCAAATGCCTTGTGATGGTTCCCGGCGTTACAGTCGACAATGTCCAAGTGTGTAATTTCGTCGAAATGGTGCTTTGCGGCGTAGGCGGTGAACACCGAGCAGGCGCCCGGGTCGAATCCGCAGCCCAGGATTGCGGTTAACCCGGCATCCTCAAACCGTTTTTTGTACGCCCATTGCCAAGAGTATTCAAAATGTGCCTCGTCTTTGGGCTCGTAGTTGGCGGTGTCCAGGTAGCTGCATCCGCAAGCCAAGCACGCTTCCATGATGGTCAAGTCCTGGTAGGGCAGAGCGAGGTTGATGACCAGTTCGGGCTTGAACTCGTTGAATAGCGTTTTCAGTTGTTCAACGTCGTCTGCATCCACCTGTGCCGTCCGGATGTTCGGATTGCCGATTCTTTTTACGATTTCGTCGCATTTTTCTTTGCGACGACTGGCAATCATAAATTCTGTGAACACCTCTGGATGTTGTGCAATCTTTACTGCTGCTACCGTTGCGACGCCGCCAGCGCCAATCATTAATACTCTGCTCATGATTTTAATTTGTTCTGTATTAAAAAATTGAAATGTATTGGAATATGCAAAAATACATTTTTCATTCGAGAATGCAAAATAAACGTCCTACTTTTTGGGCTTATTTTCGTCTTGTCGGCATAAAAAATGACGGGTGGCAAGTGTCTTGCATGGCTTCTCGCCCGTCATTTCCCATCAAGGCTGCCGGCCTTGTGTGTGTAGTTCGTTGCTGCTGATGCCCAAGGCACTCATCAGCGAGTAGCCTAGGATTTCTTGTCTGAAATTTCCTCCTTGCACCGGTTGCATGGTGAAAATGGTGACGCGTTTGTTCTCGTCTACTTGCTGCATGGCAAGTCTTAAACGGTCTGTGATTTCGCCCTCTCCTGGAATGGCCATTACGCGTTGCACAGCCTTGTCGGCGCAAACCGTACGCACGATGTCGAGCAAAAGGTCGTCTTTGGTCACCAGTTCTTCCACAGCTACAGTTGTGAGCGAAAACTCCCCCAAGTTGTCTTTGAAGGCTTTTCCGTGAATGTCATTTTCATAGTTGGCGGGCCGGAAGTTTTCCAGCTGCTCCCGTCCTTTTTCATGCAGCAGCACGACTTGTGTGTCTCCGCAGCCTTCTCTGACGCCGCCGTCCAGCGCCACACAGTCGATCCAATGTGCCAAGTCTGCGGGTTGGATACGGCGTTCGAGCATCCGCTCGAAGTTCACAATCAGGTCAAAAGCGACGGAGTCGATGTAATCGGCATCGGCAATGATGACGTTTGGGCTCCATGTTGTTGTGTCTTGTTGTGTATTCATCCTGCAAAGTTACGCAAAATCCGTCATCCTGCCAAGTTATTCGCCTTGCTTTTCCATGAGAGGGGCCAATATCTCGGGCAGTTCAATGCGTCCGCAATCGATGTGCCCAAGTTTTTCTTGACCCTGTTCCGAGAGTTTGAAGTGCATCTGCCGCCGGTCGGTTTTACCCAGCGAGCGTTTGACTAGCTTTTTTCTCTCTACAGAGCCCAAGACTTTGGAGGCGTTGGAGGCGGTGAGCCCCAATTTTTCAGCGATTTCGGTTGATGTCATTGAACTTTCCTCGTTGAGCAAGCATAATAGCATGGCTTCGTTCAAGTTCAGGTCGAAAGCTTCCTGAAACATGTTTTCCAGTGAAGTGATGGCCCTGAAGAGGTCGCGTATTTTACAAATTTTCTGCTTTTCCATCTTGTTTTTTAATTTAAATGAACAAATTTACGTTGGATTTCTCTGCACGCTCCATGTAGGTTGCTACACCGCCGATGGTGACATTGTCCAGCAACTCCTCTTTCTGGATGCCCATCATGTCCATCGACATCTGGCAGGCTATGAATTCCACGCCGCTGTCAATGGCTTCTTGCCGTAGCTCCTCAAGTGAGTTGATGTGTTTTTTGCCCATGAGGTAGCGCATCATGCGGTCGCCCATTCCCAGCATGCTCATCTTGGAGAGGCTGAGC
>ONQK01000125.1 GCA_900319895.1 uncultured Prevotella sp.
GCCGTTCCGAGGGGACGGGAAACACCTCTTTCGGCTCGTTGGTCGGGTTCGACAGCGTCTGATTGACGAGGCTGAAACCCTGCGCCCACAGACTTATAGGAGCAACAAACATTAGCACAGATAATAGCTGTTTTTTTTGCAGTTTCATAACCTTCTAATGATAATTTTTTATTTTTAAATACAACTTTTTTAAAACCTTAATTTTACAAAAATACAAAAAAAAAATTAAAATAAATTATTTTTTGTCGTTTTTTGCACTATACATATCTTTTATCGACAAACTGAAGTTTTTTAAATACAAAGAACAGATTGGAGTATTTCCAACCTGTTCTTCCGATATATTAGCCGTGTTTTTAGTCAAAAAACATAACTAAAAACAACGTTTTTATGTTATCGTGGATTATTTTCTGCAAAAATTGCCATGCGCTCATCCAGCAAATCGTACTGGTTGTCGTTGATGAACGAAGTACAGATGCGCAGACCGTGCTGCTCGCTTCCCGTCGTCCCGAGGTTTATCGCAGACACGCCGTAATACATCAATTCACGCGCCAGCTCGCCACTAGTCATGCCTGGATAGCCTATGGTGAAATAAAATCCGTCGGCAATATCCTCGTCATTGTCTTTGTCGTAAACAATGACAAAACCATATTTCTTGAAAATAGCTTTCAACCTATGGGCGCGTTCACCGTAAACAATAACTTCTTGCCGGAAATTGTATTCTCCGTCGCATGCCGCCCGAAACATTTCTGCCATAGCATATTGTGCACTGTGGCTGGTTCCGGAAGACAATGCATAGAGCATACGGGTGGAGAAGACCAGACCGAAGGGCAAACCTTCATAGCGCGCCGCCAAGTCGGCGTAATGGCGGTGGAAGAGTTTGTCGGAAATACATGTCACTGCAATGCGCTCACCGGCATAACTAAACGCTTTCGAGCCACTGATAAGCAGGATGTAGTTGTCCGTATAATGTGCCACCGACGGCTGATATGGCGGTGCAAACGGCTGGCTAAGGTCCTTGCGGAAGTCCATGGCGAAATATGCCAGGTCTTCGATGATGATAACATCGTATTTCCTCGACAATTCACCGATAATCTGCAATTCCTCCTCCGTAAAACATATCCATGTGGGATTGTTCGGATTGGAATAAACAATAGCGCAGAAATCGCCTTGTTCAAGGTAGCTTTCCAGCTTCTCACGCAATTTCACGCCGCGGAAATTATACACATCAAACGTCTCAAACGGCATGCCCTGTACTTTCAATTGCATTTTCTGCAACGGGAAACCCGGATCAATAAACAACACCTTGTTCCGCTTGTTGTCGGCTTGTGTACAAGTAAGAAACGAAGCAAAACCACCCTGCATGCTGCCGCAGACGGGAATGCAGCCTTCGGCATTGATGTCGACATTGATAAAAGCCTTGACAAAGCGCGAAGCCTGCTTCTTCAACTCCACATAGCCCTGGATATCCGGGTACAGACAAGCTATACCGTCTTGAAGCGCTTTGATCTGCGCATTTACACCCACTTTTGCGGCCGCCAAGCCAGGAATGCCCATTTCCATCTTGATGAATTCCACGCCGGACTGCTGCTCCGCATCGGCCGCAATCTGTTTGACTTCACGAATAGTCGCCATGGAAAAGTCTTGAATGCCATAGTTGCGGATGGCAGCATCGATAATTTCTTTTTTAATTGGAGTCGGTTTCATATGTTTTGCTTTTTAATTATTGTTTAGGAAATATTTTAGGTCCAAGAGAACCAATATTTGGCAAAAATAAATAAAAAAAGCGAAAAACTGAAACAAAAGTTTGTTTTTTATTGAAGAAGTAAAAACAACCCGAAAAAACTCGACTACATCTTATGATAGAGTTTCTAAACGCTGTCACACATTACCTCATGTGCACATCGGAAGGAAAATTTATTTCAAACAAAAAAATGCCTGTGTTTGTCAGTCACAGGCATTTTCTCTTAGCGATCGTCTTTTTGATTATCAGCGGGCGTCGTTTAACATGGAGGTTTTACTCTTCCAAAAGGTCAGTAAACATTTTATATTCCTCAGTCTTCGTCAAGTCATACCAGTTCTCTTCACACTGGCCCCATTCGTTGTCAAATGTAAACTCTTTTCCCATTTGCTCGTTGGTTTGGGTCGACCCCATCTGCATCAGAGCATCAGAAAAAAGGGCAAACATCTCCATGCGAGGGGATATGTATACAGCCTTTTCATTGCAATAACAAGATGAATTCATCGTACAACCTCCTTTCTGCCGTTATGGATGTAGATGCCTTTTGGCAATGTACCGTTTACAATCTTTCTTCCGTCAAGCGTGTACCAACTGTCATTGAACCTTTGGTCATTAGCCTTGAGCGAAGTTTCGTCAATGCTCGTTACCTGGTTTTCTTCGTCGTCGAAGCTAAACACGGCGCCCTTGGCCCCGTTTGTCCCCTCGAGGATGGATGCTTCAAGGTAACAGCGGTTTTTGGCGCTCGACGTGCCCGAATACTGCCAAAAACCCACCTCGCGAGTCTTCTGCTCACGACCAAGCGTTAGGATGCTGTAGGGCTCAAAGCCGGTAATCGCCGCCGTTGCGCTGCC
>ONQK01000066.1 GCA_900319895.1 uncultured Prevotella sp.
AGACAAATCCAAGGAAGTTAGCTCGTTTCCAGAACATTCAAGAGTTTCAAGGGCTGTAAAGAAGCCGATACCCGTTAAATCTCTGATGTTCATCTCCCAAAGCTCAAGGTAAGTCGTCTCAGCCAAGAGGTTGGCCGTCAGCGTCCCGCCTTCTTCAACTGCCAATGCCTCTGCCAAGGCCGCACGGAAATTTTTGTCAGGGAAATTCCCAGAATTCAGCACCACCTGTGCACACATAAAATTCGATGCCGCTAAGAAAACAAGCGCAAAAAGTAAAAATCTCTTTTTCATAACAGTAACTTTTTAATTAATATTTTTTAATTGCTTGATTTATTTGACCTAAATACACTCTCATCACATTCATGTTCGTCCAAGGAATGACAAGGGGAAACGCCTCCTCCCTCATCTGCACACTCGTTCATCCGCGCATTCCTGGCACATGCAGCATGTCCTCAGTTTTATCCTCATTCAGACATCTATGGCCTATGGACAACCATGTGCCATCTTTCCAATACATACATACGCACATCCAGACAGATAGACACCTGCTAAACCATGTCTTTTGAATTGCCTTAATTTCTATTTTTTATACACTTTGCTCAAGAAAGACTAGCTCTCTGAACTTTTCACAAAAATAGCGTATTTTTCCAACAAAAGAATAGTTTTTCAATAAAAATTCTTTCACTTTCACTTTTCTTGATTTAAATCAAGAGAAAAAGGGACGGCTCGTCCTGGAAATTTGATTAACAAGACGTTTGCGCCTCGTTGAAATCAAGGCACAAAGAACCTGTATCACCCAGACTATGCTATTGCTTTATCTGCTCCCAAAAATTATTCTGCGAAGCATTGATGCTGAAAAGGATGTCATAGATGCTTTCCTTTTCTTTTACCGTTCCCTTGCCTTTATATATACTGGCAATTTCATCTTTCTTGTAATCCGTCCAAATCTGCGGCAACAGGCTCAGCGGCTTGTCTTCGTGGCATTTTTTCAAGTGTTCCTCTATCGCAGCAGATATGTTGATTCGCCCGCGCTCCACGTTAGACGCCATCTCGTCAAGGCCTTTCCTGTAATAGTCGTATTGCAGCTGCCGGAAGGGTTTCATTGCCGGGTCAAGGTAGTCGTTGATGATGGCGAAACGGTTGCGACTGTCTTCAAAAGATTTCCAACCGGGGAAGCTGAGACTTTGCGCATTGTTTGCCAAATTCATGCAACGCTGCAAGATGTCTTCCCCGCCCATGGGCGAGAAAGTGTCCAAGTTGATGCCAATGATGAGATAGGCATAGTAGGCCGCCAGGGCCGCCAGCTGGTTGTCGACGACTTCTTCGTTAAAATCGAGTTGGTCAAATTGCGCGAACTCAAAATCGAAATTGCCGTCCCTGTTATTATATATGGTAGTGGTATAGGCCGAGTTGTAGACGGGGCGGTTGGCCTGGATCAGCGCCGTTGTAGAAAACGTATTGGCAGAGGGGTCGTACTTGGTAATGGTCAGATTTATATTGCAGACGATGCGCTCATTGCGCTGGAACTGCAGGTTGGTCCACTGCCGGTCGTTGATGAATTGTTCCAGCGTTTGCTGCAAATTCTCAAAAACACTGCCGTCGGTCCGGTCCACCTGGCTGGAATTCACCGTCACTTTTGCCAGGAGCTCCTGCGCCTGGGCACTGATGCCGGCAACAAGCAGCAAAATGCCTAAACACAATATTTTCTTCATACCTTTTATCTTTTTTAGTTCGACTTTTTTCAAGACAATCGCTTTTTCAGCTCCCTCATTTGAATTTTTGTCAACACCTGTTTCAGGTTATGGGTGAAGTCTCCGTTCATGATCCATCCATAATAGCCGGGGTCGCGCTGGAGCACTTCGGTGACAAGCTGGCCTTTGTATTTCCCGAAATTGAAATACTCGCGGCGCACGGGCTGCCCTTTGGTGTCGAGCCGTGGCGTTCCGTCGCCGGCAAGCTCGGTCTTCCAAACGATTCTTCCCGTGAAATCGACATTCTCGTTGAGTTTGGAAAATGCGGCCAGCTCTTCCATGTCATTGTGCAACACCCGCTCGGGCTCTTCCTGGGCACCGGGGCGGTACATGTCCAGCTGCCCCTGCAAGACCCGGTAGGTGGCCTCGGTGTCTTGGTCGGCTTTGTGGGCGACAAAATCCTCTTCCATGTGCCGGCCGCAGTAGAATTTATAGGCTGCCGACAAGTTGCGGCGCTCCATCTTATGGAAAATGGTTTGCACGTCAATGAGAAGCGCCTTTGAAAAGTCGAAGTCTATCCCGGCGCGCAGGAACTCCTCTGCCAGCATGGGGATGTCAAAATGGTTGGAGTTGAAGCCGGCAAAGTCGCATCCCTTAAATGCCTCACTCAGCCGCGGTGCCAATTCGGAAAACATGGGGCACTGGGCGACCGTCTCGGTGGTGATCCCCGTCATTTGCTGCACTTCCAGGGGTATGGCCTTCCCTGGATTAACGAAGATGTTCTCTCGCTCTTCCTTCCCATCCGGATGTATCTTGATGTACGAGATCTGGATGATGCGGTCTTGAATGAAATCAAGCCCCGTTGTTTCCAAATCGAAAACAACCAGGGGCTTTTTAAGGTTCAGTTTCATGAATGGGCGTTTTATCAGTCATTAAGCAACATGGGCATGATGAGCATCAACACCTCCTCGTTCTCGGGCTGGGTGGAAGGCACGATGATGCCGGCGCGGCTCGGGTCGGCCAGCTCGATGATGATCTCATCGCTGTTGATGTTGCCCAATATCTCGGTCAGCGAACCGCCCTTGAAGCCGATGTCCATGATTTGTCCCGTATATTCACAGACGATGTTCTCCTTGGCGCTGGTCGAGAAGTCCAGGTCTTTGGAAGAAAGTTCCAGCTTGCCAGGCTCAAGATGCAGCCTGATCAATTGGCTGCTGTCGCTGGCGAAAGGCAACACGCGGCGCAGAACGCTCATCAGCCCCTTGCGGTCGATGGTGATCTTGTTGGGGTTGTCTTTCGGGATGACCGAATTATAGTTGGGATAGTTGCCTTCAATCAGCCTGCAAGTCAGGGTACCTTCTTCGAAAGTAACCGATGCGTTGCGCTCGTTGAAGCGTATCTTGACGTTGGCCTCACCCTTTGCCAACACGTTGCGCAAAAGCGTCGCCGGCTTCTTGGGGAGGATGAACGCAGAAGGGGTCGCGCTCTTGATGCTGTAGTTCCTGTTGCGCACGAGTTTGTGGCCGTCGCTGGCTACAATGGTCAGGCTTTCCGCCGTGAGATCGAAATAGATGCCGTTCATCACCGGCCTCAATTCTTCTTGTGCCGTGGCGAAGATGGAGCGGTTGATGTTCTCGCAAAGAACCGAAGGCGCTATCTCTATCGTGGTCGCGCCTTCTGCCACTTCCTGTACAACGGGGTACTCGTCAGCATTCTGGGCGGTAAAATTAAACTCACCGTTCTGGTAGCTGATGCTTACCTGATACGAGGCCATGTCAACGTTGAACACCAGCGGCTGCTCGGGCAACTCCTTCACCGCATCGAGGATCCAATGGCTGTTGATCGCGAACTTGCCGTTCTGGTCAGACTCGTTAAGCCCTATCGACATCCTCATCGCATTCTCATTGTCAGAGGCGGTGAGCATCAGCTTGCCATTCTCGATTTCAAACAAAAAACAATCAAGAATCTGCATGGCATTCTTGTTGTTCAAAACCTTTGACAAAAGCAACAGACGACTGCTTAAAGCAGTACTTGAAAGCATAAATCTCATTATCTTCTAATCTTTTAAGTAATTACTCTTTATAAATTGTTTACAAAGATAGACAAAAGAGCCGTGAAAAACAAAAAAAACAAGCAAAAGTTTCTCGATTCTGAACATTTTTTTGTAATTTCGCCATCTCAATTTATCATTAAAAACAAAGAACAGAAATGGAAATAGAAGGCAAAATCATTGCAGTGCTACCTGAAAGAAGCGGAGTATCACAGCGCACGGGCAACGAATGGAAATCGCAGGAATTCGTCATCGAGACCCACGACCAATACCCCAAACGATGCGTATTCCGTGTGTTTGGAAGCGAGAAACTGGCGCAATTCAACATACAAGAGAACGAGGAGCTGAGAATCTCGTTCGACATCGATGCACGCGAATACCAAGGACGATGGTTCAACGACATCTCGGCATGGCGCGTCGAGAGAGTCGGGGCGACTACCACACCGGCGGCCGCCGACGCGAATGCAGCGCCGGCCACTCCCCCACCCCCGCCAGCGCCCGCGCCGGCTCAGCCTGCCACCGAGGCGGCGACAGAAGACGACTTGCCTTTCTAAGGGGCAACAGGAAAAGCCGGGAAGGAATTCAACATATAATAAGAGGTGTATGTCAACACCTCTTTTTTTTTGATGTCGGCCGGCATCCCTTGCCCGGTGCCGCCCAGGCAGTGGCACGCCGCCCCCCACAAGTCAGAAGCCCAGCGTGATGCCGCCGTGTATGCCGAACGTCGGAAAAAGCGAAAGGCCGATGAATACATTTGAGCCCCTCCACACGCGGACGGCAAAGCCGGGCTGCAAGCTGCCGCACAGGTCGAGACTCCCCTTTTCAGCCACGTCGCCCCCGCACTCTGCACAGGAGACCTCGTAAACGTAAGAGCCGCCCAGCAGGATGTCGCCATAGATGAAGAGGCGGCGCTTGGCATCCAACGGGAAATAGTGACGGTAGTACAGCGCCAAGTGCCCGCGGCGGTCCTCCTCGCCAACGTCGTC
>ONQK01000158.1 GCA_900319895.1 uncultured Prevotella sp.
ATACAGCAAACAAGAAAATGTCGCTGGCGCATTTGATGTAGATGAGGAAATCGTTAAAATGAAAAATATAATATTGCTTGACGATATCTATGATAGTGGCGCGACGTTAAAAGAAGTTGGCAAATTATTAACTCAGAAGGGAGCAAAGTGTATTGTTCCAATAGTAATCGCAAAAACGGTAGGAGGTTCATTATGATGAAACAAGAATTGACATATTGGGTGACGCTTTCATTAATTCCAAAGATGTGGACGAAACGCAAGAATGAGATTTTTGTGAATTGCTTTCAGCACATTCCGCAAATATCCATTATTGACTTGTTTGAAAATTCGTCAAATTGGGAGATCGTAGGACTGAATGAAACCGAGAAAACGCAGTTTGAAGAAGCGAGGGCGCAATTGGCTAATAATTCCTTTCTTGTAGAAGAGTTAATGGCTCAAGGTTATGACATATTGCCTATCACTCACAAAGATTATCCAAGATTATTGAAGGATAATCTAAAGTTCAACGCACCTACCGTAATATACACTAAAGGCAATAAGTCATTATTACAGACCCCCTCCATAGCAATTGTCGGTTCGAGAAATGCTGATGCGATCTCTCTCTCCTTTACTGATAATATCGCAAAGAAAGCCACAGAAGAGAATAAAGTGGTAGTTAGTGGTTTTGCGAAAGGCGTTGATTGTCAGGCATTAGACTCTGCACTTGAAGCAAATGGAAAAAGTATTATAGTGCTTCCACAAGGAATAATGACTTTTGGGTCTGGATTTAAGCAGTATTTTAAGCATATTGCCCAGGGAAAAGTCTTGGTCATGAGTTCTTTTGCTCCTAAAGCCCCTTGGTCTGTAGAATTTGCTATGGCACGCAATCCTATAATTTATGGCTTGGCATCAGAAATCTTCGTAGCACAAAGTGATGACAAGGGAGGGACTTGGGCTGGCGTAATCGATGGATTAAGAAAGAATCGTCCAATTTTTGTCAGATACCCAGAAAAGAATGAAAAGAATGCCAATCTGCTTCTCATTCAAAAAGGTGCATCCGCAGTAGATGTCTCTGGCAATTCTTTGACGCTAAGTCCTGAAGAGAAGAAAACTCCTGAACAATTGAAAAAAGAAAAACTGGATTCTGATTTGATTGCAGTATTAAATAGTGTTGAAATGATAACGGCAAAAGAAATCATCAGCCGACTAAACCTTGATTGGAAAGACGATAAGATGAAGCGCTATCTTGACAATATGCAACAAGCTGAAAAGATGAAAGTCAAGAATCGTGTCTATTATCGCCTGAAAGGGAAGTCGCAGCAAGGATTGTTTGATGGTCAAATATATGATTGACTTACTATTTTCTACTAAGCAACCATGGGTTAGAATCCGAATGAAAAAGAGGTTCACAAGAGAATGTTCAGAGTGAGTGGCAATAAATCTGCTAAGTAATAAAATGATTTGGATTATTGGCACTCTGGCAAAAGGAACATTCCATGATGAACTTAGTTGAATTCGCTAAAGAGGAAAAATAGGCATAGGTATGTTATTCGGAAATAAGATTAAAGAGCTCAGAGAAGAGCAAGGTTTGTTGCAACGCCAGCTGGCGGCAGTACTGGAGATAGATACACCAATGTTCAGTAAGATTGAACGTGGCGACAGAAGGGCGAAGCGTGAGCAGGTCATCAAGCTTGCCGAATATCTGCATCAGGACGAAAAGGAGATGCTTACCTTATGATTGGCAGACAAGTTCATTGATGCCGTTGAGGATGAGCGGGAGCGTGACTACTTGTGCAACGATGCAATGATTATCGCCCAGGAGAAAATAAAGGCATTGTAATTTATGGAGATAGACATCTTCCCACTTCCATCCACGATAGGGAGAAAGAGATGCAGGAGTATCGCCATTAATGAACATCGATGACTTTTTCAAGAAGATTATCATTGTGAAGAATCATACCACGTCGCAATGAAGATGGCATGCAGGCAATCGGTCTTTTCGATTTTTGCTCAAAGAAGACGGTTGGGAAATGTAATTTTTTTTGTATAATATCGTTTTAATATAAAAAGTAATAGCGAATTTGACCAATCATTTACTGAGATAAATATTGTTTAAACATTAAAAATCAACAAGTTATGAAGAAAATGATGATGACTTTGTCCGCCGTCGCAGTGATGACCGTCATTGGCGCAACAACCGTCCAGGCGCAAATTGTAGTGATCGACCCCGCTGTACAAGCTGAGGCGCAGAAAAAAGCCGACGAACAGGACATAAAAGAAGCTCAGAAGCATCAGAAAGAGGCGAAAAAGGCGCAACGCGATGCAGTAAAGGCCCAAAAAGAGGCGAAAAAGGCTGAAAAAGAGGCTAAGGAACGCGAAAAAGCCGCTAAGAAAAAGCAGAAAGAGATTCAGAAGCGTGAAAAGGCAAATCTGGCTGCAAAAAAGGCTGCCAGCGATGCCGAAAAAGCACAGGAAAAGGCAACGAAAGCCGCCGAGAAAGCCGCTGCCAACACCGGTGACCTGAAGTTGAAGCAAAAGGCTCTGAAAGCGCAGGCCGACGCAGTGAAGGCGCAACAAAAGGCTCTGAAAGCTGCTGAAAAAGCTGCGAAACTGAACCAATAGTCGTTTTTGAAAGGGCCAAAAGAGGCAGTTGGGATTTTAATATATGGTCGCGTAATTTTATATGGTCGAGTAAAATAAAAAGTAATAGCGAATTTGACCAACACAGACCTACAATCTGGTTATGCAATCTTTCATCATAATAAAAGGGCAGCCCAAGGGCCTTTGGATAGAGCGGTTTCAAATGCGTGCTAATGGTATGTATGAGGTGAAGTTCAAGAATTCACCGATAACATACCGTTACCGGAATAGTGATGTCACCGTTCTGAAAGATGCCCTATGGCATGACAGTCTGCATTGCAAGGTTTATATTTCAGGATGCGAGCAACGCAATATTGCTGAAGTTTGCTCTTTCCGGCAAGGCAGTCAGACCCATTGGCGCATTACGCTCAACACCGGAGACGTTCGAGACTATCTTCACGGCAGTATTCAAGTGGTTGAGTCGTGCCTGGCAGACAATATCGCCAAAAACACTTTCGAGTATCTAAAGCGTGTTGCCCAAGTCAATGAGCTTGGAAAAGATGAAGAACACGGTGGTATTCTTCCTGCCTTGTACGAAAAGATAGACTTCATCGACAAAGAGTTGGTGGCAACTCCTTATCTTCATCCCGAGAAAAACAAGCCCCGCAGGTATAGTGCGCCTGATTTGGTTTTCCCCTTCGGATGCAATTCCAGTCAGGAAAAGGCCGTGTCAGCAGCTTTTGAAAGTCAAATTAGCGTGATTCAGGGTCCTCCGGGTACGGGTAAGACGCAGACCATTCTGAATATCATTGCCAATATCCTTGTGCAGGGCAAGACGGTGATGGTGGTTTCCAACAACAATTCTGCCACAATCAATGTGTTGGAGAAGTTGCAGAAGTATGGGCTGCATTTCATCGTAGCGCCTTTGGGAAGCAGGGAAAACAAGGAAAAATTTATAAAGAATCAACCTGCGATCCCTGAAGAGTTGCAGACATGGAAGCTTTCACTGGCGGAGTCTTTGCAAGAGAGACGCGGTGCCGCCGAAAGGCTCAAACAAATGCAAAAGGTTTTCTCTCTACAAGAGACCTTGGCTTCGGCAAGACAGGAATTGAAGGACATAGAGCAGGAATGGGAACATTTTAAGAGAGACAACCAAGTCCAAGATGATACTTATCGTGCTAAATCCGGTATCAACGCACGGCATTTTTTGAACCTTTGGCTTCGTTTTCAATTATATGCGGAAGGTGGGGTTGTAGCCTCAACCGGTGTGTTTGGCAGACTCGTAGAGCGTCTCAGGTGGACATGGATGAACTTTATGGGGAAGCATCTTCTTGGTGTCAAATCGACTTTTGATAAAGGCAATATCCTGCCTGTCATCTTGGAACTGCAAGCATTGTACTATCTTGGACGCATCGGAGAGCTGTCTCGTCTCATAGAGGACACCACCGGTCAACTCGCCTCCATTGATGCAAAAGCGCTTAATGAAGAACTAAGCGCCCATTCAATGAATGTCTTGAAAGGTTTGCTTTATGAAAAGTATCATAAGGACCCGCGCCGATTTTTTCCGGACGCAAGAGCGTTGAGATCACATGCTGGGGAACTGTTGCAACAGTACCCAGTCGTACTCAGCACGACTTTCTCCGCAAGAACGTCCGTGCCTGGTATGATATATGACTACCTCATTATGGACGAAGCGTCACAGGTCTCCATCGACACAGGTGCTTTGGCCCTCACTTGTGCCAGAAATGCTGTTATCGTGGGCGATACGCTTCAATTGCCCAATGTCGTGACCGCGGATGACAAGATGAAGTTGAACGTAATCTTTGATGAATATAAAGTGTCGCAAGGCTACGACAGTGCCAACTATAGTTTCCTGCAGTCTGTCTGTTCTGTGCTGCCTCATGTCCCACAAACTCTATTAAGGGAGCACTATCGTTGCCATCCGAAGATCATTAACTTTTGCAACCAGCGTTTCTACGGGGGGAATCTTCTCATCATGACCGAAGACCATGACGAGGAAAATGTGATGATGGCCATCAAGACTACACCTGGTCATCACACACGAGGCCACTATAACCAGCGTGAAATCGACGTGGTCAGGCAAGAAGTGATGCCGAGCCTGCATGATGTTGAGGATATTGGCATCATTACGCCTTACAATCATCAAGTCAATCAGTTCAACAGACAGATGCCCAGTGTTGAAGCTGCCACTGTACACAAATACCAAGGCAGAGAGAAGGACACTATCATTATGAGCGTTGTGGACGACCAGATAACGGAATTTAGCGACGACCCCAACCTCCTTAACGTGGCTATCTCCAGAGCCCAAAAACGGTTCTGCCTAGTTGTCTCAGGCAATGAACAAGAGCGGAAAGGCAACATCGCGGACCTGTTGGATTACATAGCATACAACAACTTTTCCGTTACTGAGAGCAAGGTCAATTCCATTTTTGATTACTTATATAGCCACTATACGGCAGAAAGAATGGCTTTCCTCGCCGAACATAGAAGTGTGTCTGAATACGATTCGGAAAACTTGACCTATTCATTGATTGAGAATATTCTTAAAAAATACCCCGAATACGCTCATTTAGACGTGTTCTGCCACATCCCACTCAGAACTATGATCAAAGATTGGACGTTGTTGAGCGAAGATGAGCGGAAATACATCTCGCATTACAGCACTCACCTTGATTTCCTCATCATCAATCATGTCACGAAGAAACCAGTATTGGCCATAGAAACAGATGGCTACAACTATCATAGGGAAGGCACGGACCAGCATGTGCGTGATGTCATGAAGAACCATATCCTTGAGCTGTATGCTCTCCCGTTGCTACGCCTTTCCACCACTGGTAGCGGAGAGGAGGCACGAATCGTCGGCACCTTGTCTTCACTTGTCTGAAAAACAGGCACAAAACACAGATAAACAAATGTTGCAGTCCGCCAAAATGCGTATTTCATGTCGAAAATGGCCGAAAAGCACGAAAAATGGCCTCCCGGAACACCGATAAACAGGGCGTTTCTGATGTGGTGCGGGTGAGATGCCTATGTCACTTTGGCGACATAGGCATCTCACTTCGGCGACATAGGCATGTCGCAGGTGGTGACATAGGCATGTCGCAGGTGGTGACATAGGCATCTCGCCAAAGTGACATAGGCATGTCGCCAGAGTGACATAGGCAT
>ONQK01000060.1 GCA_900319895.1 uncultured Prevotella sp.
GGCGACCTGTCGCGTATCATCAGCGTGAAATCCTTTGAAAACAGCGTTGTCGCACACTCAGAACTCACCACGGTTGTACATGAGGGCAATTCAAAAGTTAATGTGACCATCGAGGTCAGCTCTGCACTGACTTTGTTGCCGGAGACATTGATGTCTCGCCGGAAAGAGAATCCGAGAGTCGGCTATTTTACCACCTCCCGCACACGGTACGACGACGAGCAGCAAGCAGTTAAACGTACAAACTACATCACGCGATGGCGTTTGGTG
The DNA here is from genome assembly GCA_900319895.1 of uncultured Prevotella sp. Taxonomy (GTDB): domain Bacteria; phylum Bacteroidota; class Bacteroidia; order Bacteroidales; family Bacteroidaceae; genus Prevotella. The sequence goes on from ONQK01000060.1 coordinate 268, forward strand.
CCTCAAGACAAGGCGGCTTATTTGCGCGGTGAGCTGACAGAGCCAGTCAAGCCAATAGTCTTTTACATCGACCAGGCAGTACCTATGCGCCTGCGGTCTTATATCCGGAAGGGGATTACAGACTGGAACATTGCATTTGAGCGGGCTGGATTTAAAAATGCAATCAGGACGGAAGACTTTACCGATAGTCTTGAAGTTCATGGCGACGACATGAAGTTTTCCGTGCTGACTTACGATGCCTCCGAGAAAGCAAACGCCATGGGGCCTTCCGTGTTGGATCCCCGCACAGGTGAGATTTTGGAGGCAGACATCATTTGGTGGCACAACGTACAGTCCTTGATCAGGGAGTGGATTATGGTGCAAACCTCTGCAACGGATGTGCGTGCCCGCTCGCTTGACCTCCCCGACGAGTTGATGGGCGATGCCATCAGGTTCGTGGCTTGCCATGAGGTGGGGCATTCTCTGGGCTTGCGCCATAATATGATAGCCTCTGCCGCTTATCCGACAGACTCGCTGCGCTCTCAAGCCTTTACGGAAAGGGTAAAGGGGACTTCTTCATCCATCATGGATTATGCCCGCTTCAATTACATTGCGCAGCCAGGTGATGACGTGCGTGTGATGAGCCCCAATATCGGGCCTTACGATTTGATGGCAATAGAGTGGGGTTATCGGTGGTATCCGGAAGATGTGGACGAAGAGAAAGAGCTTCATGCGCTTTTGGAAAAATATAAAGGCCCCCTATACCGCTATAGTGAGGCGCAAGACCAGCGCGCTGCCATCGACCCAAGGGCATTGAGTGAAGACTTGGGAGACGATGGCGTGAAGTCGGCAAAATATGGCATTGCAAACCTCAAGCGCATCGTTCCGCATATTGTCGACTGGACGCGGACCGGAGAGGTCGGGCAGTCCTATGATGAAGCGGCGAAATTTTATTCGGCCATCATCTCGCAATGGGGGCTTTACCTTTATCATGTCATGGCAAATATTGGTGGAATGTATATTGAGCGCACCACCCTTGATGATAATGGGAAAGCCTTTACGTTTGTGGAAAAAGAACGGCAAAAGGAGGCTTTGAAATTCCTTTTGGAGGAGGCGTTGACTTATCCGAAATGGCTTTTTGACACACCCTTGTCGCAACAAACCTACCTGCACCGGTCGACACCATTGGGCATTACGGAGCAAGACCCGAATTTCGTGTTGAGGAACCAGCAAAACTATATTCTATGGGACTTGTTGACAAATGAACGGTTGGTGAGAATGTATGAAAACGAGTGGCAAAACGGGAAAAAGGCATTTACTGCCGTGGAAATGATGGACATGTTGCACCGTCACTTCTTCAAGAAAACCGTTTCAGGCATGCCGCTCAATGTCATGGAGCGAAGCCTTCAAAAAAGCTTTGTCGATGCCCTGATTACAGCGGCAGCGGAAAGTGAAGGGGTGAAAATCAACAAGAAGATGACGGATCAAAGCCTTTCCACAGCCCGTAGGACGATAGAGCACACGAGTGGGCAGGTTAGTCGTAACAGTGATGCCATTAGTGTGAAGCGCGGGGAGCTCCTGCGCATCCTTCAATTGTTGAAAAAACAACGGAATACGGGCGACCTGGCCACCCAGATGCATTACAATGACGTGATCCTTAGGGTTCAAACCGCCTTGGGATTCCAGAAATAAGAGGGGCGTGTCTTCCCCCATGATATAAAGATTTAAAGGATTATCAAACGAAATTTATTGGCTTATGAAAAAAATAATGTTTTTGCTACTATTGTTTTCAGGATTTACGCAATTGTATGCTCAAGTGAGGACAATAACGGGTGTTGTCCTAGATGGTGATAACGGGAACGAGCCTTTGATTGGCGCCACCGTCTCTGTGGGTAAGGGAGGTTCCATGGCTGGGGCAGTCACCAATGTCAATGGAAAGTTTACGTTGACAATCAATATGGAGACAAAGACTTTTTATGTCAGCTATATTGGCTATGAAGAGCGGATGGTTGCCGTGGAGCCCGGGAAGGATGAATATGAAATAGAGCTTTATCCCGCGGCCCGTACCATCAAGGAAGTTGTTGTGACGGGGTATCAGCAAATTGATCGCCGGAAGCTGACTTCAGCCATTTCGACGCTCAATATTTCTGAAGAGAATGTCGGTGCCATTAAAAGCGTTGACCAAGCGTTGTCGGGTCAAATTGCAGGTTTGTCTAGCTTGACGGCATCAGGTGCCCCCGGCGCGCCTGCCAAGATTCGTATTCGCGGTACGGCTTCCATCAGCGGGACACAGGAGCCTCTCTGGGTCTTGGACGGGATTCCGCTTGAAGGGACAGATATTCCTGCCATAGACAATTTGAACGATATAGACGACATCTACCAGACGTCAATAGCAGGACTGAATCCCTCGGATATTGAAAATATTACCGTCTTGAAGGATGCGGCTGCCACTGCAATCTATGGTGCGCGGGCGGCAAACGGAGTTATTGTCATTACAACTAAAAAAGGTAAAGAGGGACGTCCCATAGTCAATTTCAACACCCGCTTCACTTATACGCCAAAAGTCAATATTGACCGTTTGAACCTGTTGACATCGCCAGAAAAAGTGGATTTGGAACTGGCGTTGTTGGCAAGCAACTACACCTATCGGAACCATAAAGGCGGCGTGGCCAATATTCTTGACGAATTAGACGAGTTCAATGCCTTCCAAGCAGGAGGCTGGGGTGCATTGTCCGAACAAGCGAAGAGCCGGATTAATATTTTGCGTGAGATTCAGGTGGATTGGAATAACATCCTTTTCCGTGACGTGTTCAATCAAGAGTATAATGCCAGCATTTCGGGTGCCACAGAACGTGTAAACTATTACGCTTCAGTTGGTTACTATGACGAGCAGGGCATTGTCGAGGGCGTTGGGAATAATCGTTACAACATGACCTTGAAAGGACGTTTTAAAATGAGCAAAATGCTGAATATCGGTGCCTCCATTCTTGCAAATCAACGCCAGCAGAACAGCTATTTGACCGATGCGGGAGGCTTTACCAATCCGGTTTATTATTCCCGAATGGCGAATCCTTATTTTGAGCCTTTCAATGAGGACGGAGGTTTTCGGTACGACACCAATGTCCAAGGCAGGGAAAGTATGGCGCCCAATTTCAATATTTTTGAAGAGCGTTTGAATACCTACAAAAGGCGGCGAGACCGCTCGTTCATGGGAATCATTGATGCAGAATTGAAGTTCACCCCCCGTTTGAAACTTACCTCGCAAATAGGCTATCAGTATGATAACTACAATATGCAGCGTTATGCAGGCCATGACAGTTATGCCATGCGAAAGGAGAAAGAATATGCGACCTACATGATGCCCGATGGCACGCAAGCTAGCATTTTCCCCAATGGAGGTTTCTCAAAAATCACGACATACAACAGCCGCCAGTGGCTTTGGAAGGCGATGCTGGAATGGAACCGCCGCTTTGATGAGATTCATGACGTTGGTGCGATGCTTGGAACAGAGGTTCGGCACAACAAATCAGAATCCTTGTATTCGGCGACATACGGCTATGATGCCCGGACGCGGACATCCCAATCCGTCATCTTCCCTTCGGAAAGTGTTGCAGAGCAATATCCCCTGCATAAGGAGTCTTACACCGAAAACGCCTTTGTGAGCTGGTTTGCGACAGGTTCTTACACCTTGCTTCACCGCTATACCATAGGCGGAAGTATCCGTTTTGACGGCAGCGACGTTTTTGGTGTGGCCAAGAAATACCGCTATTTGCCGCTCTATTCCGTCAGTGCGCTTTGGCGGGCGACAGAAGAGCCGTGGATGAAGCCGGTGACCTGGCTGGATAACTTGAGCCTGAGAATGTCGTATGGCTTGCAGGGAAATATAGACAAGAACACGTCACCTTATCTTATAGGTGTTTTCTCAAAAACGATGGTGCTGCCCGGCTATCCTGAAACAGTTATCTCGGCAGAGACGGCACCGAATCCAGACTTGAAATGGGAGAAGACCAGCAATGTAAACTTTGGCTTTGATGCGTCAGTGTTCAATCATCGGGCGAACTTGTCTGTGGACTACTATTACCGTAGAAGTTCTGACCTTATTGGATTGAGGATGTTGCCTTTGGAGACAGGATTCTCGTCAACAACCATCAACTGGGCAAGCATGGAGAATTCCGGTTGGGAAATTGCACTTTCAACACGGAACATCCAGACGAAAGATTTTAGCTGGACAACTAGCTTGAACTTGGGATTTAACACCAATAAAATATTGAATGAGTCTGTTGCGGAAAATGCGACCTATCCTGGCCGTGAAGGCTATCCAGTGGGAGCCATTTTCGCCTATCAGACAGCGGGACTTGATGCAGAGGGCTATCCTCTTTTTGTCGCTGGCGACGGCAGTGTGGTCACGGCAGAGGAGTTCTTCAAACTGAATCGTTTTGGCGCGAGCACGCTGTCAGCCGAGCAGCAACGTGGGCAGTATACCTACATGGGGTCTACAGATCCGAAATGCTCGGGTGGATTCATCAATAATTTTGAGTACAAAGATTGGCAGTTGGGCGTAAACTTCGTCTTCAATTTGGGGATGAAAGTGCGTGTTCAGCCGAGCTACTCGCCGACTTATTACGACCGTGGACAAAACACCAACCGAGACATCCTGAACCGTTGGACACCTTCAAATACAGATGCAGGCTTGGCAGCCTTGATGACTTCTGGCTCGGGAAGACCGGCTGAATATACACGTTATTCGGAATATAACACTTATAGTATGTTGGACATCTGGGTCAAAGACAATAACTACTGTCGTTTGCAAAGCCTACGGCTTGGTTATAGGCTTCCGGCGAAATGGCTCTCACAATTTGGTGTGAGCAGCGCATCAGTTTCGTTGGAAGGACGTAATCTTTTTGTTATTGCCAGCGACTACAACAACTTTTTGGATCCAGAGACGATGGGAAACCCCTATGCGCAACCGATACCGCAAAGTTTCGTCCTCGGGCTGAATGTCAATTTCTAACGATTAAAAAGAAGCTTTTATGAAAAGAAATAGAAAAAACATGGGAAAATCGGCATACATGATGCTAATGTCTGTCGTGATGGTGCTACTGCTAAGCTGTAATGATTTCCTTGACATCACACCAACCGGTAAAGTCATTCCTAAAACCCTTGAGGAATACCGGGCTTTGCTGACGTATGAGTATAAATACATGCCCAAGGACCGTTCGCTGACCGTGTTGCGGGGCGATGAACTGACATTGAGCCCCACCTTTACCTCGGACTTGGATTACGACACTTACTTTGACTTGTGGAGGTGGAACGACAATGCCCCCGCCACGACGACCACCTATTATGGCTGGCGGCGTTACTATCATGCTATTTATATTGCGAACTACATCATTGCCCACCAGCAGGAAATAGCGCATGGGACGGCGGCAGAGGTGCGGCAACTGGTTGGCGAGGCTTATATGATGCGGGCTTACCACCACTTTTTATTGGCAAATCTCTATGCGGCACCCTACAATCAAGTCGACCCGGTCAAGACGCGCGGCATCCCTGTCATGACAGTCGCCGATGTGGATGCGATGCCTCGAAGTTCGAGTTTGAAGGCCGTTTACGACCAAATTTTGAGCGACATTGATGCCGCAGGCCAGCTTTTGAATGTGGAAAAATGGGAAATAGGCAAGAATTATCGGTTCAATACGGCTGCAGTACATTGTCTGCGGGCGCGTGTCAATTTGTACATGGGCAATTGGCAGGCGGCATTGGATGCCTCAAAAATGGTGTTGGACATGAATGCAGATCTGGAGGACTTCAACAGCTCCGATGCAAAACTCCCCAACCTATTTACTTCAAAGGAAAATATTTTAGCACTCGAGCCCAATATGCCTGCCGACCATGCAACCATAGGCCGTCCGTCCGTCGAATTTATTGCAGGCAAGTATAAGTCGGGCGATTTGCGCCGCACGAAATACTATCGGCGCGTCACTTCAAGCACTTACGACCTGTTGAAAGGCGGGAAAGACGAGTTTGTCTGTTCGTTCCGGACGGCAGAATTCTATCTTATAGCCGCAGAGACATGTGCCCGTCTGGGACAAGCTGAGGCGGCCATCGATTTTTTGTCAAAATTGATGGAAAAACGTTATAACCCAACAGTTTGTCCAACCTATTTGGAAGCAATCCGGGCACTTTCGGCAGAAGAATTGGTGGAAGAGATCCTGGACGAGCGGTGCCGCGAGCTGGCCTTCGAGGGACATCGGTGGTTCGACCTCCGCCGTACAACGATGCCCGAGCTGACAAAAACTTATAAGGACGAGTCCTTCCGCTTATCCCAAGGCGATCAGCGCTATACGCTCAAATTCCCCTCAGAGGCGGTTGAGGCCAACCCGGAAATAGAGATATGGAATGAATAGAGGTAAAAAAGATTATTTTATTATGGTTTCACTAAAAACATGACATTATGAGAAAAAGTTTATTAA
>ONQK01000109.1 GCA_900319895.1 uncultured Prevotella sp.
GCACCAAGTTGCATCAAACCGTTATAAACGTACTCCGCATCGGCATCATCGGGGATGGGGAATGTCTTTTTCATGATTATGCGCCCCGTGTCGATGTCATGGTCAAGGAAAAACGTTGTCACGCCCGTTTCCGTCTCACCGTTGATCACGGCCCAATTGATGGGAGCCGCCCCACGATATTGAGGCAACAAGGCGGCATGGACGTTGAATGTTCCGAAGCGCGGCATTGCCCACACCACCTCCGGCAGCATCCGGAAAGCAACGACAACCTGTAAATCGGCTCGATAAGAGCGCAGTTCACGGACAAAACCTTCATCTTTCATGCGCTCTGGCTGCAAGACGGGGATTTGATGCTGCTGGGCAAATATTTTGACAGCCGAAGGTTGCAATACGCTGCCATGGCGCCCCACGGGCTTGTCGGGCTGCGTCACCACTGCCACCACGTTGAACTGGTTGTCTATCAATGCTTTCAACGATGCCACCGCGAAGTCGGGCGTACCCATAAAAACGATTCTCAAATCTTTCTTTTCCATCTGTGTCTTACCTAAAAAAATTACGCAGGAACTATTCCGCAGAATAATCGGCAACTAGTTTCCGATACATGGTATACATACGAATACGATCGATGTAGCCCACCAAGACTCTATCGCTATCAACCACCGGCAGAGCCTGCGCATTGGTCTCATCAAATACTTTCATCACATCTTCCATCGGGTCGTTTGTGCCCAGGACGGCAGGCGGGTCGGACATGAGCTGCCGCACCGTGAAGTGCTGATAGAGCTCCGTGCGAAAGACCACATGGCGGATTTTCGTAATATCCACCTCGCCCAACAGCCGGCCTGCATCATCAAGCACTGGCAACAGGCTCAAATCGCTACGGCTCAGCGCGTCGACCAACTTGCCCAATGGCATGTCTGGGCCTATGGAGACTTGCTCCCGGCCGATGACACTTTCCAAACTCATCAATGTCAACACCGAATGGTCTGTATGGTGCGTTATCAAACGCCCTTCACGTGCCAACCGCATGCCATAAATGCTGTGGGGCTCAAAGATGTTGATGGTCAAAAACGAGCAGATGCTGGCAATCATCAGCGGTATGAACAGCTGGTAGCCACCCGTGATCTCGGCGATGAGGAAGATTCCCGTCAACGGGGCATGCATTACCCCGGTCATCACGCCTGCCATGCCGAAAAGTGTAAAATTCTTCTCGGAAACCGTTACACCAAGGTCATACATGTTCCAAACCCGGGCAAATAAAAAACCACTGAAACCGCCAATGAACAAGGACGGAGCAAAAGTGCCGCCGACGCCACCGCTGCCGTTGGTGGCTGAGGTTGCAAAAACTTTGGTCAGCAATACCATCCCCACATACAATAGAAGCAGGTCGCCATGTCCATAAAATACGGAATTGTTGAGAACGACGTTCCAGTCTTCAACAGAATCGCCGTTGAGCAACACGTTCAAGCTGTTGTAGCCTTCGCCATAAAGTGAAGGAAAGAATGAGATGAGCGTGCTCAAGATAGCGCCGCCGACGACAAGCCGCAGATAGAACCGGTTCTTCAACTTCGCAAAACAGTTCTCACAAAAATTCATCATGCGAATGAAGTAAAGGCTCACCAAACCGCAAACTATGCCCAGAAAGATGACTGCCGGAACCCGATTGACTGACCAGAGGACGTCAACCTGAAAGTCGAAAAGGACACTGTTTCCTGCAAAAATATAAGTGAAGCAAGTGGCCGTGACGCTCGAAATCAAAATGGGCAACAGCGAGGCCATGGTCAAATCGACCATCAACACCTCAAGCGTGAAAACCAGTCCGGCAATGGGAGCCTTGAAAATACCGGCGATGGCACCCGCCGCGCCGCAGCCCACCAACAGCATCAGCGTTTTGTTGTCCATCTGGAAAAGCTTACCCAAATTGCTGCCAATAGAAGAGCCCGTCAACACGATAGGAGCCTCCGCGCCGACAGAACCGCCAAAACCAATCGTAATGGCCGAAGCTATAAGCGACGACCAGCAGTTATGGGGTTTCAAACGGCTGCGCTTGGCACTGATGGCATAAAGGATGCGTGTGATACCATGCGATATATCGTCTTTGACAACGTAGCGGACGAAAAGACTGGTCAACAAAATACCCACCACAGGGAAAACCAGATAAAGCCAGTTAAAAGTGCTCACGTCGAAGCGAGAAATCAACGCATGGGCGATCAACTTGATGAATTTGTGCAGCAAAAATGCAGCAATTGCCGAGAACAAACCGACAAAAAAACTCAAAATCAACACGAAATGGCGGTCGGAAATGTGTTTCGTCCGCCATTCGAGCACACGTTTCATGTATTTTGAAATTGCAGTCACATTCATCTGACGTAAATCTTAAATTGATGCCTAAAAACTCCTGTTGACCCTCATTTCCGTATGATGCTCACTTCACCGTCCATGCGCAATTTAATGATGCTCGACGGCTCATGGGGCAAATGCTCCTGCCGACGAGTATGGCAAACATAGTCTACGGCCCCAAGGATCTCATCGCAGATGTCCCTGTAATTCGAAGCGGCCGGCGCACCGCTAATGTTGGCACTCGTGCTCACAATAGGCTTCTGGAAACGATAGCACAGCTCGCGAGAAAACGCCTCACGCGTGATCCGCAGCGCAATACTCCCGTCCTCGCCAACCAAACTCGGCGCCAAGTTGACGGCACCATCAAGGATAAGGGTGGTCGGTTTCTCCGAAAGCTCCAAGATGTCCCAAGCCACATTCGGCACATTTCTGACATAACGCTGCAACCGAGAATCAGAATCAACAAGGCAAATCATCGCCTTGGCATCGTCGCGCTGCTTGATTTCATAAACACGGCGCACCGCCGCCTCGTTGGTGGCATCACAACCAATTCCCCAAATCGTATCAGTGGGATAAAGAATTATACCGCCGCGCCGCAATACTTCAACGGCATTTTTAATATCATCTACCTGCTTCAAAATTGCTATTTTTTAGAGCTTCGCCGTGCAAAAACGGCTAAACTGAAGGTTTTAAGTTGCAAAGATAAAAAAAAAGATAGAAAATGAATGACTTTCATATTTTTTAATTTAAAGCTAACTGATCCAGGAAGAAGAAAAATCAAAATAAAACTTAAAAACATGTACCTATAAGACGTGTAACAACCCATTTTTTCATCCTAAAAACAGGAGGTAATTAACGAATATTATATTTATTTTATAAAAATAAACACATCATAAATAGACATAACAAATTGATTATCAATAAGATAAAGGATACTAAAGACATTAAATAAGAATAAAAAAAATGATAAACAAATTAAAACTCTTCAAGAATGACGTGGCATCTATTTTTTTTCACTATCTTTGCACATTAGAAAAAAAATATCATACAACACAAGCATACATGGCAAACTTTAAGCAAATTATTGAGTGCGTGCCCAACTTCAGCGAGGGCCGCAACATGGGAATCATCAAAGAGATTACCAACGA
>ONQK01000096.1 GCA_900319895.1 uncultured Prevotella sp.
ATGTCGTCGCACTTCTCTGTTCAGCCGATTCTGGAGACATGACATGTCTTGATGCAGCTTAGCCTTGTTGACTGAATGCGGCCTCCTCTGCCGCTGCGATGATGTCTTCTCTTGACGGCTCTCGTGCTGTGATGTCTGAAAGGTCAAAAGCGTCTTCCTCCTCGGTTTGCGGGGGCGTTTTTTCAGGTTGTTGGGACTCTTTTTTAGTGTTTGTAGTTGTTTTTTGTTGCTCCACCGTCTCGTTTTCAAATTTCGGGACGGCAGACATTGGCTCCTCCTCCATTTTCGTGCGGTTTGACTTGGAAGCGAAGATGGCATCGATGAACTCAGGCTGATTTTTGAGCATGTTCAGTGTCTCGCGAGAGGCGATTTGCTGGCTTTCCTTCTTTGAGTAGCCTGTCCCGGTGGCACCCTCAACACCTTCAAGCAACACTTGGTAGGTGAAAATAGGGCTGTTTTTCTCATCTTTTGTCTCGCTGATGAGATGGTAGGCAATGACCACTCGGTTTTTTTGCGTCCATTCCAGCAGTTTCGACTTGAAGTTGACTTCTTTGTAGGCCACTTTGTCGATGTTGATGAGTTGTTTGAGGATTTTTTTCTTGACAAATTGACGGCACATGTCATAGCCTCTGTCCAGATAAATGGCTCCCACGAGTGCCTCAAAGGCATTTCCGCCCAAGTAGTTGTTGTGAGACGAGGCGCGCCCGTTCGACACCAACAGCTTGTTGATGCCCATGTCTGCCGCCAGCCGGTTGAGCGTTTCGCGCTGCACAATCTTGCTTCTGGTGTTGGTCAGGAACCCTTCGCGTTTCCCCGGGAAGTGTTGGTAGACAATGTCGCCCACCACGGAGCCCAGTACGGCGTCTCCCAGGAATTCCATCCGCTCGTTGTTGATGGGCTTGCCTTTTTCTGTGCGTTTTGCACTGCTTTTGTGCAGCAATGCTTGTTTGTAGAACTCAATGTGCCGAGGATAAAATCCAAGGATACGGTACAAAGACAAATAAAGCTCCTTTTCTTTGCGGAAAGGGAGCCTTATCTGGTCTATGATTTTACTCATCTGCATATTTTTTGAAAACTACACATGCGTTATGTCCTCCAAATCCGAATGTATTGCTCATTGCGGCGCGGACTTCACGTTTCTGTGCTTGGTTAAAGGTGAAATTCAGGTTGTAGTCTATTTCTTCGTCCTCGTCGTCCTCGTCGTGGTTGATGGTCGGCGGGATGATGTTGTTCTTGACTGCCAGCACGGCGACCATCGCCTCGATGGCACCGGCTGCCCCCAGCAGGTGTCCTGTCATCGACTTGGTTGAAGAAATGTTGAGCTTGTAGGCATTCTCACCAAAAACATCTTTGATGGCTTTCACCTCGGAGATGTCGCCCACAGGTGTTGATGTTCCGTGAACGTTGATGTAGTCGATGTCCTCGGGCTTCAACCCTGCGTCCCTTAATGCGTTGAGCATCACGAGTTTGGCGCCTAGCCCTTCTGGATGTGAAGCGGTGATGTGGTGTGCGTCGGCACTTTCGCCCTCACCGACCATTTCTGCATAGATTTTCGCTCCCCGTGCCTTGGCGTGCTCCAGTTCTTCAAGCACTAGGCACCCGGCGCCTTCGGCGATGACAAAACCGTCGCGGCTCTTGCTGAATGGGCGTGAGGCGCGCTCGGGCTCGTCGTTTCTTGTCGATAGGGCGTGCATGGCATTGAATCCGCCTACTCCGCAAGCACTGATGGCTGCTTCTGAACCTCCTGCCAGGATGGCGTTTGCCTTACCCAAGCGGATTTGGTTGAAGGCATCTGCCAAGGCGTTGCTCGAAGAGGCGCAGGCGCTTGATGTCGTGTAGTTGGGGCCGTGGAGCCCAAAATGGATGGAAATGTGTCCGGATGCGATGTCTGCAATCATTTTTGGGATGAAAAACGGGTTGAATTTAGGGCCGTTTTCCTTGTTTTGTGCATAGTACATCACTTCTTCCTCAAAAGTCTTGATTCCGCCGATACCTACGCCAAAAATGACACCGATACGCGTGCGGTCTTCTTTTTCGAGGTCCATGCCGCAGTCTTTCATCGCTTGCAAGGCGCTTATCATGCCCAATTGGGTGTAACGGTCGAGCTTGCGGGCGTCCTTGCGGTCAATGTATTGGTTAACGTCAAGATTTTTCACTTCGCAGGCGAAGCGTGTCTTGAACAGGGTTGTGTCGAATTGAGTAATCGGTGCTGCACCGCTTTTCCCGTTCAGGAGGGCCTCCCACATCTCTTCGGGTGTGTTGCCTACGGGTGTAACGGCGCCAAGACCAGTTACTACGACTCTTTTTAATTCCATGTTATATGTAAAAAATAAATTAGGGATTAAGGATTATTGATTAGAGCTTGAAAATGTTCCATTCTCTAATTCGTAATCACTAATCCCTAATCTTTGATTGAAAACTCTTATTTTGCGTTCTCTTCAATGTATGCGATTGCATCACCTACGCTGCTGATTTTTTCAGCTTTGTCGTCTGGAATTGAGATACCAAATTCTTTTTCAAATTCCATGATCAACTCTACTGTGTCAAGGGAATCTGCACCAAGGTCGTTTGTGAAACTTGCCTCAGGCTTTACTTCCGCCTCGTCAACACCAAGTTTGTCAACGATAATTTCCTTTACTTTGCTTTCAATTTCTGACATAATTGTTAAATTTTAAATAGTTTATAAATCTTCTAAATCAAAAATTCGGGTGCAAAGGAACAAATTTTTATCCATGTATGCAAGTTTTTTACAAAAAAATAAGTTTTTTATTGCACAACACCCCTAGAAGTGTGCAACTTTTAGCCCTTTTTAGTCGAATTTTTCACGGCGGAGGCGATAGTTGCCCCGTAAGTCCTCGAAGCTTTCGGGGGAGTTTTTCAAGTTTCGGCTATCGATGCGTGGGTCGTACAATTGCAAAGCTTGGTCTGCAGCGTCGTGGATAATTGGCATTGGCGGGAGGAGCCGCGGCGGTAGCAGTTTCCATTGGTTCTTCAGCCCGAAATGGCTGCACAGGCCGTCAATCACCATGTTGTCTGCATTGACCTTGCCGTCTGCGCTATAACCAGCAATGTGGGGCGTGCCAAGATACACCTTATTTAGTAATGGACGGCTGATTGCAGGCTCATTTTCCCAAGTGTCTATCACGGCCTCGTACACTAGCCCTTCGTTTAAGGCCGCTAATAAAGCCGTGTTGTCGACCACGCTGCCACGGCTGGTGTTGATGAGGATGGGGCTTTTTTTTAAACGTTGGAAAAATGCTGTGCCGGCAAGGAGAAAAGTTGGATGCCGCCCTTCCTTTGACAAAGGCACATGGAAAGTGATGACATCTGCTTGCTGCTCAATGGCAGACAGGTCGCAAAGCCCTGAGACGCCTTGCTCTTGTAGCGGTGGGTCGCAAACCAAGGTGCGCATGCCTAAAGCTTGGGCAATGGACCTCACGCGGCTGCCGACGTGCCCGCAGCCCACGATACCTAGCGTAGTTTTGTCGAACACCAATCCTTTTTCACGTTGCAGAAGGATGAAGACCGAGTGTAGGTATTGGGCGACAGCGCCTGCATTGCAGCCGGGACAACTCATCCACCGAATGCCTTGCCGTTCTAAATAGGCAGTGTCTAGATGGTCGAAACCGATGGTTGCCGTTGCGACGAAGCTGACGCGACTGCCCGCCAGCAACTTTTCGTCAACACGCGTGCGGGTGCGCACCACCAGCGCATCGGCATCTATCACATCTGCATTGCTAATCTGGCTGCCAGGAAGGTAGGCAACTTCTGCGCCCATTGCTGTCAAGGCCGGACGGATATAGGGGATTTTGTCGTCAACTATGATTTTCATCATTCTACGTTAAACTTAACGTTAAAGACACTGGCTTTATTGCATTTTCAGGTGAAAAACTGTATGGTGAGGCCAAAAATCCCGCAATTTTAATGCAGTAGTCGTGAAAAATCAAAACAACCTTTTCAATATTTATGCGACCGATGGCTTAATTTTATGATACACATAAGGGAAATGTTTCCTTTTATGGCTAAAATAGTCATATTTTTTTGTACTTTTGCAAGATGACAGCTTTTCATCCACTCCATCTTGAGTTGCCGATGCAGAAATGCATGGACGACCCGTTTCAGCCTTCTGCACACCAGGGGCTGCGGATGGCCGAGCGCGCTGTTGCCCAGTATCTTGAGATGCAGCCGCAGTGGCGCGATGAAATTGCACGAGGTAAGATGTTTGGAACGCTCATTGTGCAGGCAGAAGACGGTGGCGCTGGCTTTTTGGCGGCGTATTCCGGCCAACTTGCCGGGCGCGGCGACCATCCGTTTTTTGTGCCGGCGGTATTCGATTATCTCCAGCCAGATGGTTATTTTAAGCGCCATGAGGCAGAAATCACCAGCATCAACCGGTCTATTGAACATCTGGAACAAGAGCCGCGTGTGGAGGCTGCTAAGATGGAGTTGAAGAGAATGGAAGACCAGCGGCAAAAGGCGATAGAGGAGTACAAAAATGTCATGCAGCGAGCAAAGGCAAGGCGCGATGAACTCAGGAGCTCAACAGGGCTTTCCGCGGAACAAGAGGCGGAAATGGTGCGTGAGAGCCAGCATCAGAAAGCTGAGTTGAAGCGCATGCGAAAGGCTTTGATGACGGGCACTGAGCCGCTGACAAGTTTGATTGGTGAATACGAGGAGAATTTGAGACGGCTAAAGGTCTTGCGGCGGCAGTTGTCCGAGAGTCTCCAACAATGGCTGTTTAGCCAATTCAAGATGCTCAACTGGCGAGGTGAAAGTCTGACGCTACTGGAAATCTTTGAGCAGTCCACACAACAGCTGCCGCCCGCGGGAGCCGGCGAATGTTGTGCGCCAAAGTTGTTGCAATATGCCTTTGCACACCGATTGAGGCCAGTTGCCTTGTCGGAAATCTGGTTTGGTGCCTCCCCAAAGTCGGAGATAAGGCATCACGGGCACCGCTACACTCCATGCCGGGGCAAATGCAAGCCGATTCTTGACTACATGCTTCGAGGCATGGATTTGCAGGTGTGCCGAAGGGAAGAAAAACGGTCGCTTGAACTCGAAATCTTGTATGAAGATGCTGAAATTCTGGCAATCAACAAGCCGTCCGGGCTGCTCAGTGTTCCCGGAAAGGATGATGTCCCGGATGTGTTGAGCCTCATGCGGGCAAAATATCCGGGAAATATTGAGCTGACCACCGCGCATCGCCTCGACATGGACACGTCCGGTGTGTTGATATTGGCGAAAAACAAGCAAAGCTTTCAATCCTTGCAACGACAATTTACAGAACACCAAGTAGAAAAGGACTATCTGGCATTGGTAAGGGGCGTCCCGGAGGTCTTGACAGGAACCGTCGAGTTGCCTTTGCGCCCGTCATTTACAGACCGTCCGCGGCAGGTAGTAGACCACGAGAGTGGCAAAAGGGCTGTCACTAGGTTCCAGTGCCTCAAGTCGGGAAACGGTCTGACGTTCATGAAGTTGCAACCATGCACAGGACGTACGCACCAGTTGCGCGTGCATTGTGCCCATGCCGGCGGCCTGGCTTGCCCGATTGTCGGCGACCGGCTTTATGGCAGCGGCGGCGGCCGATTGATGTTGCATGCCGAGAGCATCACTTTTTCCCACCCGAAAACAGGCGAAGAAATGACGATAAAGGCACCTTTGCCCCGTGAGTTTCATGCTTTTGGAGTTTTTTAGGAG
Organism: uncultured Prevotella sp.; assembly: GCA_900319895.1. Taxonomy (GTDB): domain Bacteria; phylum Bacteroidota; class Bacteroidia; order Bacteroidales; family Bacteroidaceae; genus Prevotella. Next base: position 5,698 of record ONQK01000096.1, read on the forward strand.
CAATTTTTTTTACAAAAAATTTGTAGATAAAAAAAAAGTTATTATTTTTGCCGTAATTTAGCATCTGTTATCATTAGTGTTTAGTGTGATAGATTGCGGACTTGGTGTCTAATTGGAAGATGCCAAAATGGTTTGAGAAGAAGGATACTACTATAGATATAGATAAAGCAGAGGTCGTCAGAATGCGACCAACGCGTAAATATAAAGGATACTACAATAAAATAAATTGAGAAATAAAATAGAGAACTACAAAATATTGAAAGGAATAATGGAAAAAAATGTTTTTTATGTGGCTCCATCTGTTGAAATATACCCGATGGAGGAGATGCCCCAAATCCTTGCGAACACAAAAGTCTCTGGTGGTGCCGGAAACTCTGGGTCTGGTGGAGGATGGGAGGATGCCAAGTGGACAGAATTTGATGAGTACGAGAATAACATAGACCCTTTTCAATCTCCAGACACTTGGTAAGGAAATCTTGTCATCATGCTTGGAAATGAGGCGTCAGGTGTGATGCTGTCATCCCTGCATGAGGAGTGTTATTATTTAAAAGAAAAAGTTCAAAACCTAATTAAAGTTAAAAATGAAATTCAAGAAGATCTTCCGTTCATGTATTGCCTTCTCAATGACGGCACTGCTCCTTACAACGTCGTGCACTTACGACGATTTGAACGATATTGACGACAACTACAACCTGAAATTTCCAAAAGGGGAGTTGACGTGTTTCTCTCAAGCTACAGACGCAGCAGCTGGCTCTCATGCTCCGCGCAAAACCTACATGGACAACCAGGGACGTCACTATTGGATGAAAACCGATGCGATTTGGGTGGTGAAAGAAGACGGCTCGGTAAAATCTGACAGCATTGGCATCAGGGCGGGGAAACCGCAAGAGGCAGACTTCTTCTTTGACGGGGGGTCATTCACCCAGGAGTCATACTCCATCTTATACGTAGGCGATGCAGAAACATGCAGCACGGTAACCATTGCGGCAGAGCAGATACAGAGTCAAGCCAACAACTCTGAACACTATGCCAAGAGTGGTGACTGTGCCAAAGCGACAGCTACACAAGACCCGAACAACAAGAATTTCTATTCTTTTGAACAGTTGGAACACGAGGCTGCCTATCTTTACTTCGATCCATACATTGAAGCCATGCCCACCACAGGGATGGCCAAGTTGAAAAAGGTTGTCATAAAGGAAAAAAATGGGAAAAATATTTGCGGCACTTATGATTTCAACAAGGACGATGGCTTGAAGCTTGAAAGTGTGACCAACGGTGGAAGCGAAATCGTTGTTTACTGTGGAAAGAATGCCAAGGCCGTAGAAGCGCAAGAAATGAGCGCAGGCGTGGAATTCAATGGCTTCCCAATCTATGCGGAGAAAAAACCAGAAGAAAACCGCGTATATTTGGTCATCCAACCGGGAGAATTCGACTTGGACATATCATATGAAATCGCTTATTGCTACCTGCAAGACCCAACACATGAAGGAACTACGGGCTACGACTGGCATGATTTCTTTGTAGAACTAAAGGACACCACCATTAAGATGGATTTACATGGGAAGTTGGAGAAGAACAAATTCTACCACATGCGCCATAAACTCCATGTTGACAATGTCACCACTCCAGACTATACTTATAATTTTGAGGAATATTACATGTGGGGTGCGCAGAAGTGGTTCTGGGACGGAGTAACTAATTATCCAGTGCATTGGGATGAGGCACAATCTGAGAATGCGCCGCAACCAGGTACCTCCAGATGGTTCGACAATGCACTTTCAAGTAACAGGCGCCCAACAGGATTCAATAATGGCTACGACTGGAATTCAGGCAACATGTCATATAGTAGTATAGTTCACCACAGACAAGGCAATAATGCTGGCGGTGATTGGAACAATGCCTTGACAGCCAATCAGGCAAGTTATTACATCATCTATGGCGACGCACATTACGACAATACGACCAAGTGGATACTAAGGGGTTACAACGGAGAACCCACCTATTGTGTCGGCGGTGTATGGCTGAAGACAAAGGCTGCCATTGAGCGCGATGAAGGCATCTCCTTCCCAGGTGCTGATGATGACAAGATGTGGGCCAATCTTGCAGCACCGTTTACGCCAGACGCCGCTTCAGGACAAAACAGCCAACCATTCGACGGCAATCAATACAACCTGCGCTACTTGGCACCATGGTCGAATTACAGAAAGACCTATACCAACCTCGCAGACCACGAAAGTTCCGGCAAATGGAAAAAACCATGGGAACTGAATGACAGCAAAAAACCGGAAGACTACTTCTTCATTCCTTGTCTGGGACGTATTGAATATACGCATCAGGTCTCAACAGGCATACCGACATTTACGCTGGTGGGTGCACAAGGATTCTATTGGACAAGAACACCGCTAATGTGTAATTTCGGCTCTACTAAATACCATTATACCAGTGCAGCAACTAATTACGATTTGGACGTGCCTTGCGACAATGCCTTCTATGTCAATATACACTACAACTACATTGCCCTCAGTTGGCAACAGAACGGCATCTACATGAAAACAGGTATGCGTATTGCCTGCTCGAAATATTTTAAGTAATCAACAGATGAAACAATACTCAAAACCGGAAGGACAGGCCACCCGCTTGTCCTCCCGGTTTTTTTGTCGTTGAGCGCAATGGCAAAAAAGAATGCTCGTACACGCACATATTATAATGTCGGCAGGACACATCGTCATGACAACACTTTCCAATGCCTCCCCTGGTGTGGAAATTTGCAAATACTGTAATTACTGACGTCAAAAACGAAATTTAAGCCCATTTTTTTTGGCAATTCGGTAATTAACCACTATCTTTGCAGTCGAAAATACCATTTTCATCAAAAAGTGTTGCGGAAATAGCTCAGTTGGTAGAGCACGACCTTGCCAAGGTCGGGGTCGCGGGTTCGAGTCCCGTTTTCCGCTCCAACAGGATGAAACGCCCTGAAAAACCAGCCGCAATGGTGGAATTGGTAGACACGAGGGACTTAAAATCCCTTGGCCAGTAATGGCTGTGCGGGTTCGAGTCCCGCTCGCGGCA
>ONQK01000008.1 GCA_900319895.1 uncultured Prevotella sp.
AAGGAGGAGTACAAACAAGAAAAAAGAGAGAAGGCAGGGAAGGTGCGGCGAAGAGGAAGTTGGGAATTATTCCTTAATTGCATTTGGCTGTGTTGGTCTTGGCTTGCTGATGCTCCATAGCCCGATGAAGGTGATTGCTCCGTTGAGCATGAGCAGCTCGTATCCAAACTTGTAGCCGAGGAAGTTTTGTGTGGCGATGTCGACGATGTGGCATGCGATGGGTGCCGCGATGGCCACCAGGGGCACGGCCTTCCCCGTTGCAGTGCGGTTGGTGAGTATGGCAAAGGAGAATAGTCCGAGCAAGGGGCCGTAGGTGTAGCTGCACATGATGTAGATGGCCTCGATGACGCTTGTTGAGTGGATTGTCTTGAAGAGCAGGATGACGAGTGTGAATACGACGGCCAATGCGACGTGCGCTTGCCGGCGCAGCTGCTCGTTGGCCGGTTGTTCGCGGATGTCTATGCAATAGCAGGTTGTCATGGCTGTGAGTGCTGAGTCGGCCGAGGAGAAGGATGCTGCTACGATGCCAATGGTGAAAAGTATGACGATGAGGTTGCCTAGCGCCCCTGAGGCGGCAAACATGGGCAGCAGCTCGTCGCTGGCGGCCGGTAGGGTCAGTCCCCGCTGTTGCGCCAAGATGGCTAGCAGTACGCCAAGCGAGAGGAATAGCAGGTTGACGGGGACGAAGGCCAGCCCGTAGGTGCACATGTCTTTTTGTGCCTCCCGTAGGTTCTTGCAAGTCAGGTTTTTCTGCATCATGTCCTGGTCGAGTCCTGTCATGACCATGACGATGAATATGCCGCTAAGGAATTGTTTCCAGAAGTTTTGTTTTGAGAGCCAGTCGTCGAAGACGAAAATGCGCGAGTAGGGATTGGCCTTGATGGTTTCAACGGCCTCGGCGGGTGTGAGGTTGAGTTCGCTGACGACGTTGTATATGATGCAGATGAGCGCCGTGAGCATGCAAATGGTCTGGAATGTATCCGTCCAGACGAGCGTCTTGATGCCGCCGCGACGGGTATATAGCCAGATGAGTGCCACCATGGCGACGACGGTAATGGTGAAGGGGATGTTGCCGATGCTGTCGACCACGAAGCGTTGCAGGATGAGGCATACGACGTAGAATCGTGCTGCGGCTCCCGACATCTTGGAGATGAGGAAGAAGGTGGCTCCTGTCTTGTAGGCGTGTTTGCCTAGGCGGTGGCTGAGGTAGGTGTAGATGGTGGTGAGGTTGAGTCGGTAGTAGATGGGCAGCAGTACAAATGCTACGGCGAAGTATCCTAAAATGAATCCCAGGCATGTTTGCAGGTAGGTCATGTCGCTATGAATGACCATTCCGGGTACGCTGATGAAGGTGACGCCTGAGATGCTCGCACCGACCATTCCGAAGGCCACCATGTACCATGGCGACTGTCGGTTTCCGCGATAGAACGCGTCGTTGCCCGCTCCTTTTGAGGACAGTCGGCTGAAGAGGAACAATGCGATGAAATAGGCTGCGACGGTGGCGAGGATCAGCATATATGTTGTGCAAAACGGGTGTTCATCGGATCGGCGAATGGTTGAATAGCCGTTCTTGTGCCAGTTTCTCGTATTTAGTGCCGGCTTTTCCGTAGTTGGCGAATGGGAAGATGCTGATGCCGCCTCGCGGGGTGAAGAATCCTGTCACTTCGAGGTATTTAGGCTCCATGAGGCCGACCAAGTCTTTCATGATGGTATTGACGCAGTCTTCATGGAAGTCGCCGTGGTTCCTGAAGCTGAAGAGGTAGAGTTTCAGGCTTTTGCTTTCGACCATTTTTTCTGCCGGTATGTAGGCAATGCGTATCTCTGCGAAGTCGGGCTGTCCTGTGATGGGGCACAGGGTTGTGAATTCGGGACAGTTGAACTGCACCCAGTAGTCGTTGTCCTGATGTTGGTTGACGAATGTCTCCAGTACTTCCGGCGTGTAGTCTTGTGCATAGTTTGTTTTTTCTCCAAGAGCTTGCAGCCCCTCTTCTTTGCGTTGAATCATGTTGCTCATTTTTAATTTCAGTGTAAATTTAGTTGTTGTTTATATTGTTTCGGTGACGATCCAGGTGATGTATCCCAGGAAAATTCCCGTCATGATTGCGCCTTCCCATCGTTCCACTTTGAATTTCGTGTAGGAGAACAGCCACAACAGCACAATGCTGATGGTCATGACCGTCAGGTCGATTTCGGTAATCCCGTTCATCCCCAGCGGGTGTATGGCCCCTGTGGTTCCTAGGATGAAAAGGATGTTGAAGACGTTTGATCCGAGCACGTTGCCGATGGCGATGGCGCTTTGTCCTTTTCGTGCCGCCACGACGCTGGTGGCCAATTCGGGCAGTGATGTTCCGCCGGCCACGATGGTCAGCCCGATGACCGCCTCGCTGATGTTGAGCGCCCTGGCGATTTCGACGGCGCTGTTGACGAATATTTGTGAGCCGAGCAGCAGGCAGGCGAGGCCGAGGAGGAAGAAGAATACAGATGCAGGAATCCCGTATTTGGGACTTGCTCCTTCCGTCTTTTTCTCGTCGCGCTTTGACGTTTTTAGCGTATAGAACATAAATCCGATGAAAACCAGCAGCAGGATGGCAGCGTCAAGCCTGGAGATTTGCCCGTCCAGTCCGATGAAAATCAGCATTATAGACGCCAAGATGGCGAAGGGAATGTCTTTCTTGACCGTAGGGCGCGAGATGGTGATTGGCGTGACCATTGCTGCGATACCTACGATGAGTAGGGTGTTGAAAATGTTGCTTCCGACTACATTGCCAACTGCCAGGCCCGTGCTTCCTTTAAAAGCTGAGACCAATGAGATGCAGAGCTCGGGTGCCGACGTGCCTAAGGCCACGACAGTCAGCCCGATGATCATTTCGGAGATGCCGATGCGCTGGGCTAGCGACACGGCACCGTCGGTAAGCCTGTCGGCTCCCCACAAGACTGCGATGATGCCAATTATGACGAGGGTGGCGTTGATGAGCATAATTAAATGTTATTCCAAATTGTTAATTATTGATGAAACGATTAAAACAATATGACGGTTGGCAGAAAATCTGTCATTTTCTCCAGCATCTGGTCTCTTTTTGCAAGAAAACTTTGCAAAGTTACTGATTTTCCGTGAATAATCTTCAACTTTGTGCACATTTCTTTTGATGTTCCTTTTAAAGAACTTCATGTTTTTTTTAAGAAAATTATAGTATTTTCCTTGTTTTTATGTGTTCTACAGCATAAGTGATGAAAATAATATGTCTTTTTTAAGCTTTTTTCTTGTAAGTTTTAAAAAAAAATATTTTCTTTGCAATACTATTTGAAAAAGAGATGATTGTAATAAAATAAAATAAGAAGATCTGTAGGTTGAGACCCGCCCCACGCAAGTGAGGCGGGATTTTTTGATGAGATTTTTTTCGTAGTTTGTTGGCCCTTTTTGTTATTTTTCTAAAAAAACACTTTGAAATTTTGTGTAATTGGCGGAAAATGAGTAATTTTGCACCGCTTTTAACATCTGTAACGAAAAAACGACTCGTGTGATGGTGAATTAAGCATTGATTATTAACATCTTAATTTTAGAGTAACACATTATGAAAGAAATTAGCGTAAAAGGTCAGAAAAGAACCGAGCAAGGCAAGAAAGCCTGCAAGATGATGAGAAAAGAGGGTTTGGTTCCCTGCAACCTTTATGGTGAGAAACGTGGTGAGAACGGTCTGCCCGAGGCTTATTGCTTCGCGGTTCCCATGACAGAGCTGCGCAAGGTGGTTTATACCCCGCATGTCTACATCATCAATCTCGACATTGACGGGCAGAAGCACATTGCCATCTTGAAAGAACTTCAATTCCATCCGGTGTCAGATGCCTTGCTGCATGTAGACTTCTATGAAGTGACTCCGGAAAAGCCAATCACGGTGGGCATCCCTGTTAAGCTTTGCGGCTTGGCACAAGGTGTGCGCGACGGTGGACGTATGAATCTTTCCATCCGTAAGATCAACGTTACAGCTCCTTACCCACGCATACCGGAACACCTTGATGTTGACGTGACCAAATTGAGGATTGGCAAGAGCATCAAGGTGGGCGACTTGAGCTACGAGGGTCTTGAGTTGTCAACCAGCAAGGAAGTCATTGTATGTTCTGTGAAGATGACCCGTGCGGCAGCGACAGCAGGTCTGAACGCGAACTATGACGAGAGCGAAGAGGAAAATTCGGAAGCATAATATAAAGATGAATATCTTTTGTGCGGATACCGTCCTGTGGCGGAAGCGCGCATGAGATCCCCAGAGTTTTGTACATGGATAAGTTTCTGATTGTCGGATTAGGAAATCCGGGAGTGGAGTATTCCAACACCCGACATAATGCAGGTTTTATGGTATTGGACGCTTTTGCGAAGGCGTCCAATATCGTTTTTGAGGACAAGCGCTATGGCTTTGTGGCTGAAACGACGCTGAAGGGCAAGAAAATCTTTTTGCTCAAGCCGACGACGTTCATGAATCTCAGTGGCAATGCCGTGCGTTATTGGTTGGAAAAGGAAAAAATTGCCCAGGAGCGGCTTCTGGTGATTTCTGACGAGGTTGCCCTTCCGCTAGGGGCGTTTCGCTTAAAGGCGAATGGGAGCAATGGAGGGCACAACGGCCTGGGGCATATTCAGCAGCTCATCGGTCAAAACTATGCTCGTCTGAGGATGGGTATTGGCAACGATTTCCCGCGTGGTATGCAGATTGACTGGGTATTGGGGAGATTTGACGACGAGGAGTTGTCCGTTCTGCAGCCCGCCATTGATACGGCGGTGGACTTGATTAAAAGTTTTGTTCTGGCAGGTGTCAACATTACGATGAACGCTTTTAACAAGAAGTCCAGGCCTTTGAAAAAAGAAGAAGGGCAGGTGCAATGAAAGAGTCAAGAATTGACAAATGGCTTTGGGCATCGCGGATCTTCAAAACGCGGTCAATTGCCGCCAGTGCATGTAAAAACGGGAGAGTGACGGTGAATGGAGCCCTGGCCAAGCCTTCTCGAATGGTGAAAGAAGGGGAGGTCATAAGTGTTAAAAAGCCGCCGATAACTTATTCATTTCGCATTTTGCAATGTATTGAGCAACGTGTTGGCGCTAAACTTGTGCCTGAAATATATGAAAACGTTACCGACCCAAAGCAATATGAATTGTTGGAAATGAGCCGGATAACAGGTTTTGTCGACCGCGCGCGAGGCACCGGCCGCCCTACCAAGAAAGAGCGGCGTGCATTGGACGCCTTTGTCGAGCCGGCTTTTTTCGGATCAGAGGATTTTGATGGTTTCGACGATGATTTTGATGAAGAATAACTGTATAAACTGTATAAAAAGATAATCAATATGAAGAATGTCGCCATTTTTGTGTCGGGTAGTGGCACGAATTGTGAGAATATCATCCGTCATTTTAGCCAGTCGGACAGTGTGAAGGTCGCCTTGGTGGTCAGCAATCGCGCTGATGCCTATGCTTTGGTGCGGGCGAAGAACCATGGCGTGCCCACGGCCGTTGTCGGCAAACAGGATTTTGCAGACGCTCAGCAGGTGTTGCCGTTGTTGTCGGGATACGGCATTGATTTTGTCGTGTTGGCAGGATTTTTGTTGATGATTCCCGATTATCTTATTGCACATTTCCCCCGTCGCATGGTCAATCTTCATCCGGCGCTGCTGCCCAAGTTTGGCGGCAAGGGGATGTATGGGCATCATGTGCACGAGGCGGTGAAGGCGGCGGGTGAGGCCGAGACGGGCATCACGATTCATTATGTGAGCCCGATTTGTGATGGCGGTGAGATCATCGCCCAATTTTCTACACCGCTCACTGCCGACGACACGCCGGAGAGTATTGCAGAGAAAGTACATCAGTTGGAGCAGCGGCATTTTCCTGCGGTTATCGAACAAGTCATAAAGGCAACCTTTTGAGTTGCCTTTATTTGTGCAGA
>ONQK01000028.1 GCA_900319895.1 uncultured Prevotella sp.
CGTGTTTTTGCGCACTTTCCGCTGGGTCAGTGCCGAGGCAATCGACGTGGCGATGGTGATGCCGGCCGACGGACCGTCTTTCGGCGTTGCGCCTTCTGGTACGTGGATGTGGAGGTTCCACTGGTCGAAAATGCGGTAATCGATATGCAACACGTCAGTATGTGCTTTGACGTATTCAAGGGCAATTGCTGCACTTTCTTTCATGACATCGCCTAAATTTCCCGTCAGTGTAAGCTTTGAGCCTTTTCCTTTGCTGATGCTTGTCTCGATGAAGAGAATCTCGCCGCCCACACTCGTCCACGCGAGTCCCGTCACCACGCCGGCGTAGTCGTTGCCTTGGTAGATGTCGCGGTAGAACGGCGGTTTGCCAATCAGGTCTTCCAATTTGTCTGGAGTGATTTTAGCATAAGGCAATTCACCGTCTTGGGCTTTTTTAAGCGCCAGCTTGCGCAACGACTTGTTGATTTGCTTTTCCAGCTGTCTGACACCGCTTTCACGCGTATATTGTTCGATGATCTTTTCAATGGCGGCCTTATTGAATGCCAATTCCTGCTCAACACCAAGCCCCGAGTTCTCTTTTTCTTTGGGAATGAGGTGGCGGCGGGCAATCTCGATTTTCTCTTCTGTGATGTATCCGCTCACCTCAATGATTTCCATGCGGTCGAGTAGTGGTCTTGGAATGGTGTTCAAGTCATTGGCGGTAGCAATAAACAAGACTTTCGACAGGTCGTAGTCGACGTCGAGATAATTGTCGTGGAACGCCGAATTTTGCTCGGGGTCGAGCACTTCGAGCAAGGCCGATGCGGGGTCGCCGTTGACAGTGTGTTGTGTAACCTTGTCGATTTCGTCGAGAATGAACACGGGGTTCGACGACCCTGCTTTTTGTATGTTCTTGATGATGCGGCCGGGCATTGCGCCGATGTAGGTGCGCCGGTGGCCACGAATCTCGCTCTCGTCGTGCAGACCACCCAGTGAGATGCGGACGTATTTGCGCTTCATGGCTGCTGCAATCGACTTGCCGAGCGACGTTTTCCCGACGCCCGGGGGGCCGTAGAGGCAGAGAATCGGCGATTTCAGGTCGCCGCGCAATGAGAGCACCGCCATATACTCCAAAATGCGCTCCTTCACCTTCTCCATGCCGTAGTGGTCTGAGTCGAGCACCTTTTGTGCGCGTTTCAGGTTAAGGTCGTCCTTGGTGTATTCGCCCCAAGGCAGCGAGACCATGGTTTGGAGATAATTGTACTGTATGCTGAACTCGGGACTTTGTGGATTGAGCATTTCCAGTTTGTCGAGTTCTTTTTCAAAAATTTGCAACACCTCTTTGCCCCATTTTTTTTTCTTGGCTTTTTCTTCCAATTCCCTTTTTTCAATAGAGCCTTCGCCGTTGCCCAGTTCCTCCTTGATGTTCTTGATTTGCTGTTGCAGGAAATATTCACGTTGCTGCTCGTCCAGCTCCTCCCTGGTCTTGCTGCGAATGCTTTGCCTTAGCTGTATGAGCTGCATTTCTCTGTTGAGCACCCTAAGGCAGCCGAAGATGCGCTCTTGCATGGCGTCTTGCTTCAAAAGTTCAATCTTGTCCGCAATGTTGGGCAAAAGCGTTGAGCAAATGAAATTGACCATGATGACTGGCGGCGTGATGTTGTTCAATGTAAATTGCGATTCGTCAGAGATCTCCTCGTTAGCACGAATATATTCAATGGCAGTCGACCTTAAGTCATCGACAGAGGTGTTGAAAACACTGTCGTCAGCATTCGGGACGCTTTCAGGTATGCTCTCGGTGGCTCCGACAAGAAAGGGCTTTGTCGCTGAAAGACTGGTTATCTTACAACGTCCGAGCCCTTGTACTATCGCAGTAACATTGTTGCCATTGCCAGGCATTTCGAGCACCTTGATCAACTTGGCGTAAACGCCGTATTCATGAAGGTCTTTGAGCTTCGGATCCTCAATCTCAGCCTCCCGCTGACAGAAAATGCCAAAGACCTCGTTTTCCTTCTTCTTCAAATGGTTGATTAAATTAATGCTGGAAGCTCTGCCTATGATAATCGGAGAGAGTACGCCTGGAAAAAGCACCAAGTTCCTAGTGGCAAGAATAGGTGTATTTTCTTTTGACTCGTTTTGAAATAAGTGGGCAATATCTCCCTCGTATTCGGCTATCATCTGAAATGCCGCATTGTGTTGACGTTTCATGGTTCTTATCTGTTATCTGTCTTGTTCTAATTCTAAATGTATATTGGGGTGCAAAGTTACATAATAAAAATGAGAAACAGAAAAAGTGAAGTGAAAAATGCAAAAAAATGGATATTAGGTCTTGTTTTTCGCTTCAATTCCTCCTAAAATTCGGGCAAGATACCTCTCTTGCGCTTGTATCTTCTTCAATTTCAAGTGATTTTAGAGCTAAGGAATTAGAGCTGTGCCATGTTGTGCTTCATAAGTTTTTTTCTGATTTCAAAGAGAATAATTTGCAAATATTAATTTTTTTTTGTATTTTTGCGATGAACGGAACATACTTATTATAATTATACCTATACCTTTCTTTTTCTGCTTTTAGAACTTTCGAGTCATACCAAATTAATATATAATTATCATGGACAACAAAGCACAGACATTCGCGAAGTGGCTCATAATGCTACTCTTCGCCGTGCCTGCGACCTTGCGGGCAC
>ONQK01000161.1 GCA_900319895.1 uncultured Prevotella sp.
GGCATTTATGCGCTCTTTTACTACCAGCCCGAGGCCATGGTGATCGTCACTTGGGAAGTCCTTGCCATCACCGCGGGCACCATCTGTATTTTCGGCATCATCATCACTACATTTTGCACCTACATCTCGGTCAGTAAGTTTTTGAGGATGAAGGCGGGCGACTTGTACAAAATTTAGCATAAAAACAAAAAACAAACACCATGAATAAGAAGAATTTAGCATTCGGAAAAATGAACTTTATCTTGCTGGGCATCGGCATGTTGATAGTGATTGTCGGATTTGTTCTCATGAGCGGTTCCGGGTCGACAGAGCAGGCGTTCAATCCAGACATATTCAGTGCGCGCCGTGTCAAAGTGGCACCAGTGATATGTTTTGCCGGGTTCGTCTCCATCATTGCAGCCATCATGTATAAGCCCAAAAACAGCAGTGATGAGTGAATTTGAAGCATTGATACTTGGGCTTGTCCAAGGACTGACCGAATACCTGCCAGTCTCCAGCAGCGGGCATTTGACGATAGGTTCCGCATTGTTCGGCATTGACGGTGAGTCCAGCCTCAGTTTTACGATTGCCGTTCATGTGGCAACCGTTTTGTCAACGTTGGTGGTGCTGTGGAAAGAAGTCGCCTGGGTGTTTCGCGGCTTGTTCCAGTTCAAGAGGAACGATGCCACACGATATGCGGTCAATATCCTCATTTCAATGATACCCATCGGCGTTGTCGGCGTGTTCTTCAAAGACTATGTGGAGCAAATTTTCGGCTCAGGGCTGCTGATTGTCGGCTGCATGTTACTGCTCACGGCCGCACTGTTGGCATTTTCTTATTATGCCAGTCCACGTCAAAAGCAAGACATCAGTAAAAAAGACGCTTTCATCATCGGCTGTGCACAGGCTTTGGCGGTATTGCCCGGCCTTTCCCGTTCAGGTAGTACCATTGCCACCGGACTATTGCTTGGCAACAACAAAGAGCGGCTGGCGCAGTTCTCGTTCCTAATGGTCATCCCGCCGATTTTGGGAGAAGCGCTGCTGGACGGGGTGAAGATCAGCAAGCTGGGCATTGATGCAGCCATGGGCGATATTACGCCCGCATGCCTGGGCATTGGTTTCCTCACGGCATTCATTGCCGGATGTATGGCTTGCAAATGGATGATAAACATCGTTAAGCGCGGAAAACTCATCTATTTTTCAGCCTATTGCGCCATCGTCGGATTAATAACAATACTTTTTTCGGCATTAAAATGAATATCAGCGCAGGAGAATTCATATACATCAACAAGCCCTACGGGATGACCAGTTTCGGAGCCTTGGCGCGCGTGAGATACCTCATTTGCAAGAAAATCGGCGTAAAGCGCATTAAAATCGGGCACGCCGGGACGCTCGACCCACTGGCAACAGGCGTTCTAGTGCTCTGTACAGGAAAGGCGACCAAGCGTATAGAGGAAATGCAGTACAAGACCAAAGAATATCAGGCCGAGCTGCAATTGGGCGCGACAACACCTAGCTACGACCTAGAGCACGAAGTCGACCAAACATTCCCCACGGCACACATCACCCAAGAGCTCATAGAACAAGTGTTGCCGCAATTTGAAGGCGATATCATGCAAGTCCCGCCCTCGTACAGCGCCTGCAAGGTCAACGGAGACAGGGCATACGACCTCAAACGTAAAGGGAAAGAGGTGGAACTGAAAGCCAAGCCGCTGCACATCGACCGCATAGAGCTGAGCGATTTCAACGCAGAAACCATGCGCCTGAGCATTAAAGTCACCTGCGGGAAAGGAACCTACATCCGCGCATTGGCACGAGATATTGGGAGAGCCCTGCAAAGTGGTGCCCATCTCACGGCTTTGTGTCGCACGAAAGTAGGCGAAGTCGCTGTTGAAGATTGCATCGCGCTTGACGATTTCCCCATGTGGCTTGAACAACAATATATTGAACAATAAATTTACAGGATTTACATATATGAAATTATCGCAATTTAAATTTAAACTGCCCGAAGAGCAAATCGCGCTTTACCCTCACTCAGAGGAAAAAGTTGTCAAGACAGGACGCAAAAAAACGGTTTTCACCACCAAACGCCGCGATGAATGCCGGCTGATGATTCTACACAAAAAGTCGCAGACGGTACAATTGTACCAGCAAGACGATAAAGGCAAGGACATCTTGGACGAAAAAGGAAATCCCATACAACTGGTATTCAAAGACATCCTCAACTACTTCGACGAGGGCGATGCTTTCATATTCAACGACACCAAAGTCTTCCCCGCCCGGCTATACGGAACCAAAGAAAAAACCGATGCAAAAATCGAGGTGTTTCTTTTAAGGGAACTCAGCGCCGAGCAGCGACTTTGGGACGTACTCGTGGAGCCGGCACGAAAAATCCGTATCGGCAACAAGCTGTTTTTTGACGACTCAAGCTCAATGGTGGCAGAGGTCATCGACAACACCACCAGCCGAGGCCGCACGCTCCGCTTCCTGTACGACTGTCCACACGATGAGTTCAAAAGAGAACTCTTCGCCCTGGGCGAAGCGCCGCTTCCGCGCTACATCATCAATAAACGCGAGACACCGCATGCCAATGAAGACGACATGGAGGACTTCCAAAGCACTTTTGCCCAAAAAGAAGGCGCGGTGACGGCTCCGGCAGCAAGTCTGCATTTCAGCCGCGAACTCATGAAAAGAATGGAAATCAAAGGCATAAATTTCGCCTTCATCACACTACACTGTGGGCTTGGCAACTTCCACGACATCGAAGTAGAAGATTTAACCAAGCATAAAATGGACTCGGAGCAAATGAGCATCAATGCCGAAGCTTGTGAAATCGTCAACAGGGCAAAAACAGCCGGGCACCGCGTCTGCGCCGTGGGTACAAGCGTGGTCAAAGCAACGGAGACGGCAGTAGACACTGACGGAATGTTGAAGGAATTTGAAGGATGGACCAATAAATTCATCTTCCCGCCCTACAACTTCGGGCTCGCCGACTCAATGATAGCCAATTTCTATCATCCCATGTCGCCACTACTCATGTCAACTTGTGCCTTTGGAGGATATGAGCTCGTCATGGAAGCCTACAGCTTGGCACTCAAACACGGCTTCCGCTTTGGATGCTACGGCGATGCAATGCTCATACTGAACGACTAATGGAACACACCGTCTATTTGTCGCTCGGTTCAAACTTGGGCAATCGAGAGGAACTGCTCAAGACTGCCATTGAAAAAATCGAAACGATGATTGGCACCGTCGTGCGCCAGTCGTCGTTTCATGAGACACAGCCCTGGGGATTCACATCCCTAAACCTGTTCCTCAATGCCGCCGTATGCCTGCAAACCAGCCTGACGCCGCGTCAAGTGCTCGAAACCGCGCAAGCCATCGAGCGGGAAATGGGCCGAAAAAGGGAAAGCCAGCCCAAAGGCAATAAAAATGGCCAAAAAACAGGTGGAAGAAATACACCAATTTACCACGACCGCCCCATTGACATCGACATCCTTTTGTACGACGACCTGAAAATAGACGAAGACGACTTGAAAATACCCCATCCGCTGATGCAGGAACGCGATTTTGTCATGACACCATTGAAGGAAATACTCAATGAAACAGAAAAAGTAAACTGTATCCAGCCGGTTGATTCGTAGCCGATACAGTTTGCTTCACACTCTCATTGATATAGCCA
>ONQK01000056.1 GCA_900319895.1 uncultured Prevotella sp.
CAAAGGTAGTAAAAACAAACGAGGTGTGTCGACAAACGCTGTTAAAAATGTTAAATAGGCTGTCTGGACATCGTTTTGAGAGGTATTTTTCTCATTGGTCATTTTTTGATGACTTTTCCATCCTTTACATAAAAATATTTGTCGAAATCTTGCCTCGTGCGCTTCCACCTGTTGTGGCTCCACAGCCAAAACGCCGGCTGCCGACGGATGCTTTTTTCGAGCAATTCAAAATATTTGTCAGTAATGGAAAAATTTTCCGTCTTATCCGGGTTTGTTGTTATCTGTTGAATGTCACAGACATAATGCCCTCTCTTCTCTCTCCGCATTTCGCCGTAGAAAACTGCCAGCCCAACATGCTTGATGATGCGTTCCGAGCCTGTCAACACGGGTGTCTCCTGATGTAGGAAATTAATCCAATGGTGAATATTTTGCCATAGCGGAACCTGGTCGGCAAGGAGTCCGACAATGATGGTCTGCTGCTCTTGTTTGTATTTGATGATTTCGCGCAATGAGTTTTGCATGGTCATGCCGTGTGCATGGTGCTTTTCCCTTATCGTCTTGAACAATTTGTCGGCAATTTTGTTTTCCAACGGATGATAGATGGTTGTTGAAAGGACGTTTTCGGGCAGCCAATACGGGATTGAGGTAATCCATTCCCAGTTGCATTGATGTCCAAGATAAAGCGCTGCCGACTGACCGCTGTCAAGGCATTGTACAAACGGTTCGACATGGATGAATTTCATCCGTTTTCTAAGTTCTTTCTCACTGATGGTCAGCAACTTAACTGTCTCGACCAGGTAGTCGCACAGAAAATGGTAAAATTCTCGTTCAATTTGCTGCAACTCAGCTCCCGTCTTCTCGGGAAATGAGGCCTTAAGATTCTTTTCAATGACTTTTTTACGGTATTTGACGACATGTCTGACGAAAAAGTACATCAGGTCAGAAAGCAAATACATTACACGAAAAGGCAGCAGTGAAAATGTATACAGAACAGCGTAGATAATATGGTATATTATTGTCATATTTCATCCATTTTTCATACCACTCTTTTTTCACTTTACCCGACGGCCTCGCCGAGCAGGGTGGCACTGGTGGAGTCGCAGATCCTTACATTCACCAATTCGCCGATACGATGGTTGCCTTTGTCAAAAACAACCATTTTGTTTTGCTCCGTCCGTCCGCAGAGCTGCTCACGGCTTCTCTTGCTGAATCCTTCCACCAACACCTCGCGTATTTTCCCTATTTCCTTCTTATTCTGCTCGGCAGAAATGCTGGTCTGCAATTCTATCAGCTGGGAAAGTCTTTTAAGTTTCACTTCTTCGTCGATATTATCGGGCAAATGCTTTGAAGCATAAGTGCCCGGGCGCTCAGAATACTTGAACATAAAAGCAGAGTCGTAGCCCACTTCCTTCATCAGCGACAGCGACAACTCGTGGTCTTCCTCGCTCTCATCATGATAGCCTACAAAAATATCGGTCGAAAGCCCGCAGTCGGGGACGATGCGATGGATGGCCTCAATGCGGTCCATATACCATTGGCGGGTATATTTCCGGTTCATCAGCTTCAGAATCTTATCCGATCCGCTTTGCACGGGCAGGTGAATGTGCCTGCAAACATTTGGCATTTCGGCAATGACGCGCAAGGTGTCGTCGCTCATATCCTTCGGATGGCTTGTGGTGAAACGGATGCGGATTTCCGGAACGGTCTGTGCAACAAGTCTGAGCAGCATGGGGAATGTCGTCTCACCACATCGGTAGGAATTGACATTCTGTCCCAATAGCGTCACTTCCTTGTAACCACGCTCTTTCAAGTCGCGTACCTCGCGCAAAATGCTCTCCAAATCGCGGCTGCGCTCGCGCCCTCTGGTGTATGGTACAATGCAATAATGACAGAAATTGTTACAGCCTCTCATGATGCTGACAAATCCCGATATCCGGCTTCCTGCAATACGCTGTGGCACGATATCGCGGTAAGTTTCCGTTGTTGAGAGTTCAATGTCGATGGCTTTCCCTCCCATCTCGGCTTGTGCAATGAGGTCAGGCAGGTTGAGGTAGGCATCCGGTCCTGCTACGATGTTGGCATGGTGGTTGTCCAACAGGTCGTTTTTCACCCGCTCCGCCATGCATCCTAACACGCCAATGATGAGCCCCCGCTTTTTCCCTTTGGCATAAAGTTCTTCTAGACGGCGGTAGATTTTCTGCTCAGCATTCTCACGCACGGAACAAGTATTGAGAAACACGGCATCCGCCTGTTCTTCGCTCTCACAAGATTCATAGCCTGCCATTTGCATGATGGACGCGACGACTTCGGAGTCGGCAACGTTCATTTGGCAGCCGTAGGTCTCTATGTAAAGTTTTTTCATTGCCATTCTGAATCTATTCCTATGATTATTTTGCATGCAAAGGTATAAAAAATGATTTAAATTACTAAAAAACAATGCTTATGATTTGATTTTTAGATAAAAAAATGCCTTCGTTGCAACTCTTTTTGGCACAAAAAGGATTTTTTCGGATATTTCTCAAACCGATTTTATCGTTTTTCGTTTTTTTGCTTGTTTTTGTCTTGATTTTGTAGTAACTTTGCACCCTAAAATCATACGAGACAACTCTCATAGAAACAATCATATAGGCTCAATATGGAATATCATTTCAAAGAAATAGAAAAACGCTGGCAACAGCGATGGATAGAGGACAAGACCTATCAAGTATCGGAAAATTCGGATAAAGAGAAATTCTATGTATTGAACATGTTCCCTTATCCCAGTGGGGCAGGGCTCCATGTGGGACATCCATTGGGATACATTGCCTCCGACATCTATGCCCGCTACAAACGCCTGCAAGGTTTCAACGTTCTCAATCCGATGGGCTATGATGCCTATGGACTTCCTGCAGAGCAGTATGCCATCCAAACGGGCCAGCACCCAGCCATCACGACAGAGCAAAATATTGCCCGCTACCGTAAACAGTTGGACAAAATCGGGTTCTGTTTTGATTGGAGCCGTGAGATAAGGACCTGTGAGCCAAGCTATTACCATTGGACACAATGGGCTTTCTGCCAGATGTTCAATGCTTTCTATTGCAACCTATGCAACAGTGCACAACCCATCGAAAAGTTGACCAAGCACTTTGAGCGACAAGGAACACAAGGACTGGATGTGGCACAAAGCGAAGAACTGTCATTCACGGCGGAAGAATGGAACGCCATGGACGAAAGGCAGCAGCAGGAGACACTGATGAACTATCGCATTGCATACCTTGGAGAGACGATGGTCAACTGGTGCGAGGGCCTGGGAACGGTACTTGCCAACGATGAAGTTGTTGAAGGCGTCTCGGTGCGCGGCGGCTATCCGGTGGTCCAAAAAAAGATGCGCCAATGGTGCCTCCGCGTATCGGCATATGCCCAAAGAATGCTCGACGGACTTGAAGACATCAGTTGGAGCGACTCTCTGAAGGAGACACAAA
This sequence comes from uncultured Prevotella sp., assembly GCA_900319895.1. GTDB lineage: Bacteria > Bacteroidota > Bacteroidia > Bacteroidales > Bacteroidaceae > Prevotella. The sequence goes on from ONQK01000056.1 coordinate 3,462, forward strand.
GAAACTGGATTGGTCGCTCAGAAGGTGCCGAAATGGAGTTCAAGATCAAAGACACTGATCATGCCATCACGGTCTTCACAACACGTGCCGACACCATTTTCGGAGTAACTTTCATGGTACTTGCCCCGGAAAGTGAATATGTGAACCTGCTCACAACAGCCGAACATCAAGCAGAAGTCGAACAATACATAGCTCGTACAAAAAAGAGAACCGAAAGAGAACGCATCAGCGACCGGCGTGTAACTGGCGTCTTCAGTGGTAGCTATGCCGTCAATCCACTAACTGGAGTTCCTGTTCCCGTATGGATTAGCGACTATGTGCTGGCAGGATACGGCACAGGCGCCATCATGGCAGTGCCCGCCCATGACTCACGTGACTATGCCTTCGCCCGTCATTTCAACTTACCCATTATCCCACTCATTGAAGGGGCAGACATCAGCCAAGAAAGCTACGATGCCAAAGAAGGAACTGTATGCAACTCACCTGTTGATGAAAACAATGCCAAAGCGGGCAGCCTGGTATTAAACGGGCTGAGTGTCAAGGAAGCCATTGCCGCCACGAAAAAATACATTGGCGACCACTCCTTGGGCAGGGTCAAGGTCAATTACAGGTTGCGCGACGCCATTTTCTCACGCCAACGATACTGGGGCGAGCCATTCCCGATTTACTATAAAGACGAAATGCCCTATACACTCCCACAAGAATGCCTGCCACTACAATTGCCCGAGATTGACAAATACGAGCCTACCGCGGAAGGCGAACCGCCACTCGGACGCGCCAAGACATGGGCCTGGAACGAGAAGGAACGTCAAATTGTTGACAAATCACTGATTGACAACGTCAACATTTTTCCGCTTGAGCTCAATACCATGCCCGGATTTGCGGGAAGTTCTGCCTATTATTTGCGCTACATGGACCCTAAGAACAGCCAAATGCTAGTAAGCACAGCTGCCTCCAACTACTGGAAAAACGTTGACTTGTATGTCGGCGGCATCGAGCACGCCACAGGCCACTTGGTTTATTCACGGTTTTGGAACAAATTTCTATACGACTTCGGTTATAGCTGTAAGGACGAGCCGTTCCAAAAACTGGTCAATCAGGGAATGATTCAAGGCAGGAGCAATTTTGTGTACCGCGTCAATCAGCCGGGAAATACAGCCGGAAAAACCTCCAAATCCGTTTTTGTATCACTGAATTTGAAAGACAAATACGATGTCACACCCATCCATGTAGACGTCAACATCGTGCAAAACGACATTTTGGACACAGCCGCCTTCAAAGCCTGGAGGCCTGAATATGCCGATGCTGAATTCATCCTTGAGGACGGGAAATACGTTTGCGGATGGGCGATTGAAAAAATGTCAAAGTCCATGTTCAACGTTGTCAACCCAGACATGATTGTCGAAAAATATGGTGCTGACACGCTTCGACTGTATGAAATGTTCCTCGGGCCATTGGAACAAAGCAAGCCCTGGGATACCAACGGCATTGACGGCTGCCACCGCTTTCTCAAAAAAATGTGGAACCTCTATTTTGACAATCGCACCAGCGATGCACTTTGGAGCGATGAAGAGCCCACCAAAGAACAGTTGAAGAGCATTAATAAACTCATCAAAAAAATCACCTCAGACATAGAGAACTTCTCTTTCAACACAGCAGTTTCAGCATTCATGATATGTGTCAATGAGCTCTCACAGCTCAAAACACGCAACATCGGCATCTTGAAGCAGCTCATCATCACCTTATCGCCCTTCACACCGCACATTGCCGAGGAACTTTGGCATGCCATCGGCGAGCAGACCAGCATTTGCGACGCTTCCTGGCAAAAATGCAAAGAAGAATATTTAGTGGAAGACGAAATTCAGATGACTGTCTCATTCAATGGAAAAGTACGTTTCCAGATGATGTTCCCCGCTGATGCAGACAACCAAACCATCGAAAAAGGCGTACTTGCCGACGAGCGCACAAGCAAATACATTGACGAGGGCAAGCAGATTGCGAAAATCATTATTGTACCTAAGAAAATCATCAACATTGTCATCAAATAAACCCATCACCCATGATCAACTTTCAAAAACAACAACTCAAAAACGAGATAAAAGACTACATCGCCATTGCTGTTGGAGTAGCACTTTATTCGATTGCCTGGGCCTTCTTCCTCCTGCCTTACGGAATCGTGGCCGGTGCAGTGACCGGCTTGTCTGCCATCATCTTCTATGCCACGAAAATCCCCATTGAGAATAGTTATTTGGTCATCAATATCTGTTTGCTCATCATAGCCTTGAAGGTACTTGGCATACGGTTTCTATTCAAAACCATTTTCGGAATTGTTTCTTTGTCAATCATCTTGAAATTCTTCCGAAACATCGCCACCAACGACAACGGAGAACTCATACAAATGCTCGGCCCCGGCCAAGAGTTCATGTCGCTCATCATTGGCAGCTGCATCATGGGGATAGCTCTGGCCATCGTATTTTTGAACAATGGAAGCACTGGCGGTACCGACATCATTGCCGCCGTTGTCAACAAATACAAAGACATCTCCTTGGGACGCGTCCTTATTATCGTAGACTTCTGCATCATCGGCAGCTGTTTGTTCTTCCCACAGTTCGGAGACATGGTTCAGCGCGCCAACAAAGTTGTTTTCGGACTTTGCACCATGGCCATCATGAATTTCATGCTCGATTATGTGATGAATGCGCGTCGCGAGTCTGTGCAATTCCTCATTTTCTCAAACAAATACGACGAAATCGCCAAAGCCATCGGAACAGCAACGGCACATGGCATCACCATGCTCAATGCAACAGGATGGTACACTGGAAACGACATGAAGGTGCTCTGCATTCTGGCAAAAAAGCGCGAGAGTGTCACCATTTTCCGACTCATCAAATTGATTGACCCAAACGCATTTGTCAGCCAAAGCAGTGTCATCGGCGTTTATGGCAACGGATTTGACCAGATCAAAGTAAAAGTTTCAAAAGAAAATGAAGAAAAAAAATGAAGATAGTATTTGCCACCAATAATGAACATAAGCTCTCCGAAATCAGGAACATCCTGGGCAAAGACTTTGAAATTCTTTCACTCAGCGACATCGGCTGCAACGCAGACATACCGGAAACGGCAAGTACACTCGAAGAAAATGCCATGCAAAAAGCACGCTATGTCTTTGATAACTATCACATCAGCTGCTTTGCCGATGATACAGGACTGGAAGTCGAGGCACTGGGCGGCGAGCCCGGCGTGCGGTCGGCCCGATATGACGACCAAACCGACCATAACTCAGAGGCAAACATGCGGAAATTGCTCAAAAACATGGAAAATATAGCCCATCGAAAGGCACGTTTTCGCACTGTCATCGCTTTGATTCTCTTAGACAAAGCAGCTGAAAAAGGATTTATTACGGAATATTTTGAAGGAATTATAGAAGGCGAAATTACCCAAGAAAAACATGGAGAAGAAGGTTTTGGATACGATCCCTTATTCAAACCTGCCGGCTACGACCAAACATTTGCCGAACTAGGCATGGAAATCAAGAATGCAATCTCGCACCGGGCACGGGCAGTCAACCAATTAGCCCAATACCTGGACTTGAGAAGATAGCACAAAAAAAAATAGGCAGTGGTTAGATTACTGCCTATTTTTGGTTAATAGAACCTGCTTAAATACAATAAAACGACGAATATTACGTTCTAAAAATATAATTTTCACGACATGAACAGACTATTTTCCATACTGATTATCAGCATTTTGTCATCCGTTTCATTGTATTCACAGAAAATAGGCACATGGAATGCCTATATGGCCTATGGCGACATCACAGCAATAGAAACTGCGGGCGACTTCGTGTTTGTCCTGAGTTCAAATGGGCTTTACGCTTACAATATCAACGATCAAAGTATACAGACCTATGACAAAGTAAGCCATCTGAACGACTGCAACATTCAACACATCGCATATTGTAAACAAGCAAAAAGGCTGATTGTCGTCTATTCCAATCAAAATATAGACTTGCTGGAACTCAACGGAAAAGTCATCAGCATGTCTGAATATCACAACAAGGCACTGACAGTTAACAAGAACATCAATCACATTGACATCTACGGCAACGACGCCTATCTCTCCACCGGATTTGGAATCATCAAGATCAATGTCAAGGATGCCCTGTTTACCGACTCATACATGCTGGGCTTCAATGTTGACTACTGCTACATTGAAAAAGACAAGATTCACGCCGCATCAAGCTCAAGCGGTATTTATTCAGCACCGCTGTCAGGCATCAACCTGCTAGATAAAAGCAACTGGAAACTCACCGACGGATACAAGGAACTCGATGAGAACAAAAAACTCGTCAGGGACGAACAAAACAATTGCTATTGGACCACTGAAGATAATGTAAATCTTATGGCATACCGTGAAATAGACGGTGAAAAAACAGTATTTCTGAGCAATATCCGTCCCGAAGGACCAAAATACAATTATTTTGGATTCTTACGCTTCATCAAAAACAAACTATATTGCACCAATGGCATCGTAAATTCAGTCTATGATTCACAGCAACCTGCATCCATTCAAGTCTTAGACAACAAGGATTGGACAATCTATCCCGATAACTTGAATGAAATAACAGGTCATTTGTTCAAGGATATAGTCTGCATTGACGTAGACCCGACAGATGAGTCGCATGTGTTTGTTGCTGGAAGATGCGGATTATACGAATTCAAAGACTATAACTTTATCCAAGAATATAACGTGGACAACAGCCCGCTAAAATCTGCGGCAACCATTCCCACCCCTAATAAAGACTATCTCATCGTCAATGGCATAAAATTCGACCAAAACGGAAATCTTTGGGTTATGAACAGCCTCAGTGCTGGAACTTCACTCTTCTTGCTTACAAAAAACGGCGAATGGATCTCATACCACAACCAAGCATTGATGTACGACGAATCAAAATCACTGGAAAACATGAAAAGCCCGATTATCGATTCCAGAGGAATGATCTGGTTTGTCAATGACCATTGGCGCACGCCGGCATTAATCTGCTTTGATACGAAAAACAATAAAGTTTACAACTTCAAGACTTTTGTCAATCAAGACGGAACAACCATTAACATCACTTTCGGGCGCTGTGTTGCAGAAGACAAGGAAGGAAACATCTGGTTCGGTACCAACGTCGGACCACTGATGCTGAGAAATGACGACATATTGAAAATTGTAAATTCAGGCATCAACGAAAACACAGAATTCGTACAAGTAAAAGTTCCGCGAAACGACGGTACAAATTTTGCCGACTACCTCTTGAGCGGTCTCGACATCATGTCCATCTGCATCGATGATGCCAACAGGAAATGGTTTGGGACAAGCGGAAACGGTGTCTACTTAATGAGTTCTGACAACATAGAACAGCTGTATCATTTCACGGAGACAAACAGCAACTTGTTGTCCAATAATCTCATGGACATTGCCATCAACCATAAAAACGGTGAAGTATTTTTTGGCACAGACAAAGGACTTTGCTCATATATGAGTGATGCCAATACAACTTACGAAGAAATGACCAAAGAAAACGTATATGCCTATCCCAATCCCGTACGACCCGATTACAAAGGTCTCATCACCATTACAGGATTAAGCCTCAATGCTGACATCAAAATAGTCACCACAAACGGTGTTCTCGTGGCCCAGGGGAGGAGCAACGGAGGCATGTTTACATGGGATGGAAATGACCTGAACGGAAAACGAGTGGCCAGTGGAATATACATGGTTCAAACAGCCACCGCTGAAGGAAATAAAGGAACAGTTTGTAAAATTGCAATCATCAACTAATGGTTTGTCCATCACCCATCATGTATGCAATAACATGAAAAACAATAGCTTTTGAAAAGTCACAAGAACATTTTCAAAAGCTATTGTTTCTAGAAGAGAAGAGAAAATATGATTTAATCTACTCCAAAAGTAGCGATTACCAAAGAATTTTTCTCATCCTTTTCATTCGGATTCGTGACATAAATGCCATACTCGCCAGCTTCCATATTGTCCACGACAACATAATATGAATCTTTTCCGTATTTCTTTGCATTGAATTCCAGACGCTTCATATTGTTGCTTGACTGACCTCCAAATGAATTCATTTTCGACATTTCTGCCCGTCGCGCATTGCCCTTGATGTCAAATTTAATGATATTGATAATCTGCAATGGGTCGGTCTTGTTATCCACAGCACGAATGATGAATGCCGTTTGGTCAGCCTTGGCAACTCGTGTCTTCGCCGCTTTGCCAGTAATATGCAACCTGGACTTCACACTTCCGATGCCTACGATATATACAGAAGCACCTGCCTTTGTCTTGACCTGTGCATTTTCTTTTGGAAGTAAAATGCCCTCAGTTGGTGTCTTTACATAAACAATTTGTCCTGAAAACTCTGGTTCGCTAATTTTCACATTTGACTGAGCGTTAATTTGACACAAACTAAAACTCGCCAATAACATAATAAGTAGTCGTTTCATTCGTTAAATATTTAAGTTTTGTGCAACATTGCCTTTTTCTTTACCGCACTAAAACCAAAAAGTTGCCATCAATATCATTTTCGGATAAATCGTGCAGTCAGTTGTATTAGAATAGAGCTAGAATGCCCATACTATTTGTATTTAATAATGCAAAAATACAAATTAAAATCCAAATAAAAAACAATTTTTATCTAAAAAATAATATTAAAATCTATATATTAAGAAAGTTTGAGCATTTTTTCAATCGGCTTGACCGCTTGACGGCGAATTTCTTCATCAATATCAACTGTCGGCCACTCGTATTTCAGACAATTATATACTTTTAATAAGGTGTTCATCTTCATGTATTGACATTCATTGCAATGACAACCAAGCGAATTTTCAGAAACCTCAGGAGGAACAGGGATAAATGTGGTTTGAGGACTATTCCGCCGCATTTCATGCAAAATGCCAGCCTCTGTGGCCACAATATATTTTTCCTCGGGATGTGATATCGTATACTTCAAAAGTACGGCCGTAGAGCCCACCACATCAGCCATGGCAAGCACAGGAGCCTTACATTCAGGGTGGGCAAGCACCAGCGCACCCGGATTATCTTTCTTCAATTTGACAATCTCTGCTACCGAGAAGCGCTCATGAACGTGGCAGCCTCCATTCCAAAGCATCATTTCACGTCCTGTAATGCTATTGATATAGCTGCCAAGGTTATAATCAGGTCCAAAAATGAGCTTTTCATCCTCTGGAAAACTGTCGATGACTTTCTTCGCATTTCCACTAGTTACCACAATATCGGTCAATGCCTTTACCGCAGCCGTAGTGTTGACGTAGCTCACCACTTTATAGTCAGGATGCTCGGCTTTGAATTTCCTCAAATCCTCAGCTTTGCAGCTGTCGGCCAGGGAGCAGCCTGCATTCAAGTCAGGAACTAAGACCAATTTGTCTGGACACAAAATTTTGTCAGTCTCTGCCATGAAGTGCACACCGCACATGACAATGATTGAAGCATCGGTTTGGGCCGCCTGTTGAGCTAAAGCCAATGAATCACCTACAAAATCAGATATTTCCTGAATCTCGCCATGTGTATAATAGTGTGCCAGGACTATGGCATTTTTTTCCTTGCACATACGGCGTATTTCGGCTTTCAAATCTATGTCTTCCTCCACGGGTTCATTGATGAAACCTTGTTCGAGCCATTCTTTTTTCAACATCATATAGTTATTATTATTTTCAATTCAAATTTAAAATTTATTTGATGATGATGATGATGTGAGTGTGGAAAAGTGGATAACTTTGCGTATTTCTTTTAATTAAATAGCCAACGTCCATTTCAAAAAAATCATAATAGATTAATTGATAGACACTTAAC
>ONQK01000029.1 GCA_900319895.1 uncultured Prevotella sp.
AGGTATAATAAAAAAAGTTTTTTACATTTGCGCACTGAATTTAAAATTTAGATGGAATGTCAAAAAATCTTGTCATAGTAGAAAGCCCCGCAAAGGCCAAAACCATAGAAAAGTTTTTAGGAAAAGACTATAAAGTGATGTCTTCATACGGTCACATCCGTGACCTGAAGAAACGCAACATCAGTATTGACATGCAAAATCTTGAGCCGGAATACGAAGTTCCAACTGAAAAGCGCAAGATGGTTGACGATCTCAAGGAACAAGCAGAAAAAGCAGAAAGCGTTTGGCTCGCATCCGATGAGGACCGCGAAGGAGAAGCGATTTCCTGGCACCTTTGCGAAGTCCTGGGGCTTGACGAAGACAAAACCAACCGCATTGTCTTTCATGAAATCACCAAAAACGCGATTTTAGAGGCCATCGCCCATCCGCGCCGGTTGGACATGAACTTGGTCAATGCCCAGCAGGCACGCCGTGTCCTAGACCGTTTGGTGGGATTCAAGCTCTCACCGGTGCTGTGGAAGAAGGTCAAGCCATCACTTTCTGCCGGCCGCGTGCAGAGCGTCGCCGTCCGCTTGATTGTAGAGCGTGAACGCGAGATAGAAGCTTTCGCCCATGAGCGCTACTATCGACTTAACGCCGTTTTCAAAGCCAATGACAATGGCAAAGAAGTAGAGATGAAAGCGGAATTGGACACACGCTTCAAAATGCGGGCCGAGGCACAAGATTTCCTTTTGAGACATGAATACGCAGACCATACCGTGGAAAACTTGGTGAAGAAGCCGCTCACCAGGATGCCCGCACCGCCTTTCACGACCTCGACTTTGCAACAAGAGGCCGCACGCAAGCTCGGGCTGACAGTTAGCCAGACCATGGCACTGGCACAACGTCTGTACGAAAACGGATTCATCACCTATATGCGTACCGACTCGGTCAATCTCTCCAATTTCTGCAAATCGGCATGCCAAGAAACAATCAAGAAACTGTATGGCGAGAAATACAGCAGCCAACGCGATTACAAGACCCACTCCAAAGGAGCGCAGGAGGCACACGAGGCCATCCGACCTACGGACATGGCCAACCAATCAATTGTCGCAACGGCCCAAGAAAAACGCCTCTACGAGCTAATCTGGAAACGCACGCTGGCCTCCCAAATGGCAAATGCAGAGGTTGAAAAAACCACGATTACCATTAAGACCAGCGCCTCGTCGCATCTATTCACCGTAAGCGGAGAGACAGTTACTTTTGACGGGTTCCTGAAAGTTTACAGAGAGTCAACCGACGACGACGAAGTAAAAGGGAAAGACAAGTCGAAAACACTTCCCAACCTTCAAATAGGCGATGAGCTATTGTGCAAAGAGATGACCTCAACAGAACGTACCGCCCAGCCCCCCGCCCGCTATTCTGAAGCCAGCCTGGTGCATAAACTCGAAGAACTAGGCATCGGGCGACCATCGACCTATGCGCCGACCATCAGCACCATACAGCAGCGCCAATATGTACAAAAAGGCGAGAAAAAAGCAGATGAACGTTCTTATATCGTAGAAACCGTCAAGAACGGGAAATTGAGCTACAAGACCAAGCACGAATTAGTAGCCGGAGACAAAGGGAAACTGCTGCCTACTGATGTGGGCATCGTGGTCAACGATTATTTGGTGGAAAATTTCCCCGTCATCCTCGACTACAACTTTACGGCAAACGTAGAGCAAGAATTCGACAGCATCGCCTCAGGAAAAGCGAAGTGGACAGCCATCATAAGCGATTTCTACAAGGAATTCGAACCCATGGTAGACGCTGCCATCACCACCCATACAGTCCATAAGGCAGGCGAGCGCGTCCTGGGCACAGACCCCGCTTCTGGGAAACCCGTTTCGGTCAAGATCGGACGCTTCGGGCCAGTAGCACAAATAGGCAGTGCCGACGACGAGGAAAAGCCGCGCTTCGCACACATCCCGTCAGAGAAGAACCTCTCGACCATCACCTTGGAAGAGACACTGGACTTGTTCCGGCTTCCACGGATCATTGGAGAATACGAAGGCCAGGAAGTGACCATCGGGACAGGCCGTTTTGGCCCTTATGTGCTCTACGACAAGAAATTCACCTCTTTGCCCAAAGAGTTCGACCCCCTGACCATCACCCTGGAAGAGGCCATGAAAGTCATCGAAGACAAACGTAAACAAGAAGAGCAGAAGCACATCAAAATATTCGACGGAGAGGATAAGATCGAGATTCTCAACGGCCGTTACGGCCCATACATCGTCTATGGAGGCAAAAACTATCGTATGCCGAAAAACCTGCACGAAAAAGCAGCAGAGCTGACATATGAGGAATGTATGAAAATCGTCAACTCGGCGAAAAAAAAGTGATGGCAGATGATTAGAATCATCATCGTTGGATACATGGCTGCCGGAAAGACCACACTGGGCAGGCAACTCGCCAAAGAGATGAGCCTCTCTTTCTACGACTTGGATGTCTACATCGAAAACAGAATGCATAAGACCATCAGCCAACTGTTCATCGAAAGAGGCGAACAAGGATTTCGGGAAATTGAGCAGAAAATGCTTCATGAAGTCGCCGAATTTGAAGACGTAGTCATCAGCTGCGGCGGCGGAACCCCGTGCTTCTTCGACAACATGGAATACATCAACCAGCAAGGCGAAAGCATTTACCTCAAAGCCTCCCCGAAAACCATCATAGAGCACATGGGGCTTAACACAAAGAACCGCCCCTTGATGCAGGGGAAGACCGAGGAGGAAAGCCTGGCATTCGTCGAACAACATCTGGCAGAACGCGAACCCCATTACGCCAAGGCACAAAAAACGCTCAACATAGACCTGCTCAACTCGTATGAGAAAATCAAAACTGCGGTTGAGCAGCTCAAAATACTTATCCACTCATAAAAATCCAATTCCCCAAAACATCAAAAATGTCAGTCAACAATGAAAAAATGGACGATTGAAGACTCAAAGGAACTCTATAACATCAACGGTTGGGGCGTTCCTTATTTCGGTATCAACGACAACGGAAACGTCTGCGTTACACCATGCTCCGAAAAAGCGGAGATCGACCTCCATGAAGTGATGAACGAGCTTTCATTGCGCGACGTGTCGGCCCCCGTATTGCTGCGCTTCCCAGACATTCTGGACAATCGTATTGAACGAACCTCAAATTGCTTCAAAATAGCATCAAAAGAATATGACTACAAGGGAGAAAACTTCATCATCTACCCCATTAAAGTCAATCAAATGCAGCCCGTAGTAGAAGAAATCATCTCACACGGACGAAAATTCAACCTCGGACTGGAGGCCGGGTCAAAACCCGAGCTGCACGCCGTCATCGCCGTACAGTGCCAAAGCGACTCCCTCATCATTTGCAACGGCTACAAAGACCAGAGCTACATCGAGCTGGCTCTACTGGCTCAAAAAATGGGAAAACGAATCTTTATTGTCGTCGAAAAACTCAACGAACTCGAAATCATAGCCAAAGCCGCCAAGAAACTGAATGTGAAACCCAATCTGGGCATACGCATCAAGCTGGCATCCAGCGGATCAGGAAAATGGGAGGAAAGCGGAGGAGATGCCAGCAAGTTCGGACTCACAAGCTCAGAATTGCTCCGTGCCCTGGAAATCCTGGACAAAAAAGGACTACACGACTCACTGCGGCTCATCCACTTCCACATCGGCAGCCAAATCACCAAAATCCGACGCATCCAGGCAGCACTAAGAGAAGCATCCCAATTCTATGTACAACTACATAAAATGGGATACAACGTCGATTTCGTCGACTGCGGAGGCGGCCTCGGCGTCGACTACGACGGAACGCGATCGCCCAGCAGCGAGAGCTCGGTCAATTACTCCATACAAGAATATGTGAACGACTGTATCTATACCTTCGTAGATGCAGCCAACAACAACGGCATTGCCCACCCCAACCTCATCACAGAAAGTGGGCGCTCGCTGGCAGCACACCACAGCGTACTGGTCATTGACGTACTGGAAACCACCAAGCTGCCTGAGATGTCGGAAGAATTCGAGCCTGCAGAAGACGCACATAAACTGGTGAAAGACCTCTATGAAATATGGGACAACCTCAATCCAAGAACCATGTTGGAAGACTGGCATGACGCAGAACAGATTAGAGAGGAGGCGCTCGACCTTTTCAGCCACGGTATCATCGGACTGCAAGCACGCGCAGCAGTAGAAGGTATGTATTGGAGCGTCTGCAGAGAAGTCAACAACCTCGCAAAAACGCTGAAACACACACCCGAAGAGCTGAAAAAGCTGGATAAATTACTGGCAGACAAATACTTCTGCAATTTCTCGCTATTCCAATCGCTCACCGACTCCTGGGCCATCGACCAACTCTTCCCAATCGTCCCCATACAGCGGCTAGACGAGCGCCCGACACGCAATGCAACCATTCAAGACATCACATGCGATAGCGACGGGAAAATCACGAACTTCGTCACCAACCGCAACATGTCGCATGTACTACCCGTACATACACTGCATAAAGGCGAGCCCTATTATCTCGGAATATTCCTCGTAGGCGCATACCAAGAAATCCTAGGCGACATGCACAACCTCTTTGGAGACACCAACGCCGTGCATATCTCCATCAAAGACGGGAAATACCACATCGACCAAATCTTCGACGGAGAAACCATCGAGGACATGCTCGATTATGTACAATACAATCCTAAAAAACTAGTAAGACAGCTCGAAATCTGGGTCGCAAAAAGCGTCAAAGCCGGAAAAATCTCGTTAGACGAAGGAAAAGAGTTCCTCAACAACTATCGCTCCGGACTCTATGGATACACCTACTTAGAATAAAAACACCTTGTTGGAAGCAGTGACACCAACAAAAAAATGACACAAAATGCCGTAGCCCGAAAATCCCGGGCCACGGCATTCATATATACAATCCCAATTTAACACCAACCAACTTTGCTCACTCAAAATAAATTTGTACCTTTGTCAAAAGATAAATTCAACAAATCGTTTTAAAAAACGAAAAAAAGCAACTTTCACTGTAACTTCTCACCACACATAATCGTCTCTATAATAGAACAAAATGAAAAAAGTCAGTTTTCGGGAAGATATCCTGCCACTCAAAAACGAGCTCTACAGGCTTGCCCTGCGCATCACCATGAGCCGTGAAGAAGCAGAAGACATCGTACAAGAAACACTGATCAAAGTCTGGAACAGGCGCAAGCGGTGGGAAGAGATAGACTCCATGGAGGCCTTCTGCCTTACCATCTGCAGAAACCTGGCACTCGACAGCATCAAGCGAAAGGGCAACCAGCTAGAATACCTTGACGAGACAACTTGTCAACAACCAACCACGCTTGCCAGCCCCTACGAAAAAATGCTGCAAAAAGACAGGATGGAACTGATTGGCACTTTCATCAACACCCTTCCGGAAAAACAGAAAAGCTGCATGCAGCTAAGAGACTTTGAAGGAAGAAGCTACAAAGAAATTGCCCAAATCATGGACATCTCTGAAGACCAAGTAAAAGTCAACATATTCAGGGCGCGACAGACCCTAAAAAACAAGTTGCAGAACATCGGAAAAAATGGACTATAAATACATCGAACAATTATTGGCACGTTATTGGCAATGCGATACGACACTCGAAGAAGAACGCATCTTGCGCACATTCTTCAGTCAAGACAACATACCCGTATGGCTCCTCCCATACAAGGATTTATTCGCCTATCAACAAACGGCACAGACAGAAGACATACTGTCCGAAGAATTTGACTTTAGAATCCTGGGACAAACCCAGGAGGTCGAAGTGGTCAAGGCACAAAGCATCACCATTTCACGACGCTTGAAACCATTGTTCAGAGCAGCGGCCACCGTAGCCATCATCTTGACTATCGGCAACGCCCTGCAAGCACCGTTCAACAAGACCAACAGCCAGCCACAGCCCTCCGCAGGCATAGAACAGACAGGCGTCTTGACCGTGGCAATGGGCGGAGACACGATAAAAGCCGATACGGCAAAAACCGTACAAAGCATACCGGTGATTATGCAATAGAAATTTCTAGCTTTCTCAAAATAATAAATTGTTTAATAAAACACCTTAGAAACTGAGAAGTTTCATCTTAAAATTTGAATCAGGAAAGAGGGACGCTCCATACGAGCGCCCTCTTTTTGTTGAGGAAAGGGATAGGATGGCAGAGAACAACACAAAAGAAATCTGAAAGTAAAAAAGACATGGCAGGATGGTGAAAATCAGCGCAAAAAGACTTTGCGAACAAACAATAGTTTTCATCTGCATACGAACAAATAATGGTTTTCATCTGCATACAAAATGTCAAAATAACTTCCCCCAAATGACTTCAATGCTTCAAAAAATCATTCAAATGGCATGAATGATGGATATGCCTCCAAAAGCAGCCAGAACTGCACCCGCCTTCACCGACGCCCTTGTTTGCCCCTGAATGAATACACCCCAAAAAAAGTTGTAGGAGATACCTCAAATCAAAGTTGTAGGAAATGCCTCAAAAAAGAGGAAAATTCCCCAAAAAGAACGTTGCGGCAAAAAATTGTCCGCAACGCACTAGCTATGATTACAAAAAAGTTTTTCACCTTAGGGTTCACACCCTTAACTTAATCCTATAATTACAATCTAAATTACCACTTCTGGTATTTGTAAGACCTAAACCATTAACTACTAACCTAAACAATCTATTATAACTTTTTTGTATATGCAAAATTACATATATTGTATAAACAACAAGAAATAAAATGTTGGATTTTTGTTCATTTTCGATCATTTTCTTGACATAAATCAATTTACACTAACCAAAACCGCTTTCAAAATGTCAATTAAAACACAAAAAAACATTCAAAATGTCAACAACCAGGTGTTTTATCGCTCTATTTGTCAAATTTTACTCTTTCAGATACAGTTTTTTGGAATTTTCTATGTTTTAAATGGAATTTTATTTGTATATTTGTAGGCAATAGTGTTATTATACAGAAAAAAGAAATCAGAGGATTTTCCCATTGATTCAGGTTGATATTTATTGATATGAGATTTAAAGTGTTTGAACTTCGGATATTGAGCCATACTTATCTATTTGCATCATGGCTTTTTGCATTGTTGTTATTTTCTTGTAACAATTATAATGACCCACAACAATTTGTCATTGACGGTTTTAAGTTTCACGTTAAAAAGGACGGCACGCTGGAGATTATCAAAGGCAGTGAGATTAAGACCGGCGACTTGATTATTCCAGAACAAGTGACCTACCGCGGCAAGACCTATACCGTGACCTCAATTGGCGAATTTGCCTTGGCCTATCATTCTAACCTAACGTCAGTGATGCTGCCTCCAACGGTCAAACGGCTTGAGAGTCATTGTTTTGCGGAATGCACTATGTTGCAAAATTTCATAGAAACAGGCTCCTTGGAGTTTATAGGCGAATGGGCTTTTTTTGCCTGCAATGCTCTAGAGACCTTCACCATAGGTGAGTCGGTTTCTTCCATCAACCCCTTTGCTTTTGCGGCTTGCCAACGCTTAAAACAGTTTGTTGTCCATAAGAAGAACAATTATTTTTCCACAACAGACGGCATCTTGATGAATCACAACAAGACGACTATAGTCCGCTATCCTCCTGGCAAGCATGCAACTAGCTATACAATTCCTGAAGGCATCAAGACCATTTATGATTCTGCATTCTCCCTGAATGAGAACTTGGTGGAAGTTACATTCCCCAATACACTAACGACGATTGAGACTTATGCATTCGATGGCTGTTCGAAGCTTCGTGAAGTCAAGTTTCCTAACTCCCTGATGTCGATTGGCAACGGCGCATTCTATCTTTGCTACAGTTTGGTCAAAGCCGAGATACCCGCTTCCGTCAAATCCATAGGAGACTATGCCTTCTATGGTTGTGAGGCGATGAAGGATTTCGTGGTAAGTCCCCAGAGTTCAGCCTATTCATCTATCGACGGCATTCTTTTCAACAAAGATGCCACTGTTTTGATAGACTATCCGGCCGCCAAGCCCTATACTGAATATGTGGTGCCCAAGTCGGTCAAAAAAATCGAAAAGTCTGTATTTTCCCATAATCAGACATTGACATCCATCGTTCTTCCTGACGGCTTGACATCCATCTGCGACTATGCCTTTAGCAGTTGTCATAATTTGTCTAAAATAAATATTCCGGAGACAGTCAAGAACATCGAGAAATGTGCTTTTTATTGTTGCTGTAAATTAACCAGGATAGACCTTCCGCAATCCATTGAAACAATCAGCAACTATTGTTTTTACAAGTGTTCGAGCCTAAAACATTTGAAGCTGCCCAATTCCGTTAAGCTCATCGAGAGCAGCGCCTTTGCCCATTGCACGGACTTGGCTTATGTCGTATTGCCAGAAAATTTGACACGGATAGACGACTTTTCATTTTATAATTGCACTAATTTGACAGACATCGTCTTACCCAACACGACTGCTTACATAGGCAAAGCATCATTTGGAGGCAATGAGAAGCTCAAATCGATTTACTGTAAGAGCAAAAAGCCATTGGACATCGACATCAACACGTTCAGCGATGTTGACAGGCAGAAGTGCTCAATCTATGTGCCCAAAGGGTGTTCAAAAGCCTATGAGACGAAAGAAATTTGGCAAGATTTCAAGAATATCTCCGAATTAGCGATCGACATGATCTGCTTTTAAGCACCTGACAAGAGACTAAAGGCTGTAAAAACTCCAATTTACAGCTTTTTTTGTACTTTATTCTTGTTTGGATGGATTATTCCTCTTATATTTGCACAACAATGACGAAACATGCGAATACTGATAGTCAATACAAGTGAGCAAACGGGCGGCGCGGCGGTGGCTGCAAGGCGTTTGATGGATGCCTTGAACAATAACGGGGTCAAAGCCAAGATGCTGGTACGCGACAAAACGACAAGCCGCATGACGGTTGTCGGCTTGAAGAGCCCTTGGCTGTCTAGATGGCGTTTTCTATGGGAGCGTCTGGCCATTTTCATACATTTGCGCTGCAGTCGTGAACATCTCTTCGAGATCGACACGGCCTTTTCAGGACATGACATCACGAACTTGCCCGAATTTAAGGAAGCAGACATCATCCATTTACATTGGATTAATCAGGGCATGCTATCGTTGAGAGGCATACAAAAAATCATCGACAGTGGAAAACCTGTCGTGTGGACGATGCACGACATCTGGGCGGCCACGGCAATTTGCCATTATGCCCGTGGCTGCACGAATTTTCACGACCGTTGCTCTTGCTGCCGGCTTCTGCCCAACGGCGGATCATCCCATGACCTGTCCGCAAAAATTTGGGAGAAGAAGGACAAAATGTTGAAAAGCAATAAGTTTTGGTTTGTTACATGCAGCAAATGGCTCGGCACGCAAGCTGTTCAAAGCGCTTTGTTGAGAGGTCATCACGTTGTAAGCATCCCCAATGCGATAGACACCAAGATGTTTCATCCTTCCGACAAAACCAATGCCCGGCAGCAAATTGGCATTACAGCTCAAAACAAACGCCTTATATTGTTCGTGGCACAACGTGTTACGGACGAGCGCAAAGGCATGCCATATTTTATAGAGGCCCTGCAGCATTTGGCAAACGCACGGCCTGAGATGCACGAGAATACAGGAGTTGTCATTTTAGGAGGCCGGCCAGAAGAAATCACAGGCAATTTGCCTTTTGAAGTCTACCCGATGGGCTATGTTGGCGACCCCAAGCAAATTGTTCAGATATACTGTGCCTGCGATGTTTTCGTCCTGCCTTCCTTGGAAGACAATCTGCCTAACACGATTATGGAGGCCATGGCTTGCGGAGTACCCTGTGTCGGCTTTAATGTCGGCGGGATTCCTGAAATGATAGACCATTGCCAGAATGGCTATGTCGCTCAATACAAAGATGCCCAAGACCTTGCGCGGGGCATTCACTGGGTGCTGTCGGAAGCTGAGAAATTGTCAAGAAATGCGGTGGCGAAAGTCGCCATGGCATATTCACAGCAAACCATAGCCACTCAATACATTAAAATCTACCAACAAGCGCTTGACGCAAAAAAACGATGACCATGATACGCTTTACAATCGTTACGGTAACATATAATGCAGAAAAAACTTTTGAGGCAACGGCCAACAGTGTCCTTTCCCAAACCTATCAACATGTTGAGCATATTATTGTTGACGGTGCCTCGACAGATGGTACACTACAAAAGGTGGAATCATACAGAAAACAATCAAACAGACACGCCTCCCACCATGAGGTCATCGTCATTTCAGAGCCCGACCAAGGCATTTACGACGCCATGAACAAGGGCCTGCGCCGCGCCTCCGGAGATTATATCGTTTTTTTGAATGCCGGCGATGCCTTTCCCTTGAGCAATACTTTGGAACACATCTCTCAAAAAATAAATCAAGAAGAAGAGCTCCCCGGCGTGCTCTACGGTGATACGGACTTGGTAGACGACAACGGGAATTTCGTGGCCCATCGCCGCCTGCGCCCGCCCGCCCGCCTGTCCTGGAGATCGTTTTTGAGGGGAATGCTGGTGTGCCATCAAGCATTTTATGCCCGCAGGGACATTGCCCAAAGCACTCCTTATGACTTATACTTCCGATTTTCAGCCGACGTGGACTGGTGTATCCGTATCATGAAAACGGCCAGACATCAACAACTGTCCATGCAAAATCTTCACGAAGTTGTTGCCAACTATTTGAACGAAGGTCAAACCACCCTCAACCACAGGGCATCACTAAAAGAGCGTTTTGAGGTCATGCGGCGGCATTACGGGCTCATCCCTACAATTTTCATGCACGGCTGGTTTGTTGTCAGACGTGTTTTCCAACACTAGGATCAAGGTCACTCGCTTCGCATCTACAAAGACTTCCACTATCAATCAAACAAGTTGCCCTGCATCACATTTCCCACATAAGGATTGCGTCCCAAGTGCTGATATGCCAGTTCCGTCACCATCCTGCCGCGCGGCGTCCGCTTGATGAAACCTTCCATGATAAGAAACGGCTCGTACACTTCCTCCACAGTTCCGGGATCTTCACCTATCGCTGTGGCAATAGTGGAAATCCCGACAGGACCGCCACGAAACTTGTCAATAATGGTCAACAGGATCTTATTGTCTATCTCATCCAAACCATATTGATCAATATTCAGTGCCGTCAATGCTATTTTTGCGATATGCGTGTCAATGCGCCCATTGCCCTTCACCTGGGCAAAGTCACGGACACGCCGCAACAAGGCATTAGCAATACGAGGCGTTCCGCGCGAGCGGCGAGCGATTTCCACTGCCGCCTCATCGTCAATCGGTACATTCAAGATATATGCGGAACGTTGTATGATCCGAGTCAATACTTCTGGAGCATAATACTCCAAATGCAGGTTAATGCCAAAACGAGCACGCAACGGTGCCGTCAAAAGCCCACTGCGGGTCGTCGCGCCTACCAAAGTGAACGGGTTGAGGTCTATTTGAATTGAACGGGCAGAGGGGCCTTTGTCAATCAATATATCAATACGATAATCTTCCATCGCCGAATACAAATACTCCTCAACAACTGGCGACAGACGGTGTATCTCATCGATGAACAAGACGTCATTGCGCTCCAAAGATGTCAACAAGCCAGCCAAATCACCAGGTTTGTCCAGCACCGGTCCGCTAGTTATCTTAAAACCGACGCCAAGCTCATTGGCTATAATGTTAGACAAAGTTGTCTTGCCCAATCCCGGCGGGCCATGCAAGAGTGTATGGTCTAGCGGTTCACCACGATATTTAGCGGCTTCCACAAAAACTTCCAAGTTCTCGACAACACTTTGTTGACCGCTGAAATCACTGAACCTCAACGGACGCAATGCGTTCTCAAACTCTTTCTCAGCTGATGAGGCATATTCCTTTCTGATGTCAAAATCGTCTTCCTGCATATCTTCTAGAGGTATTTACCTGCTTTTTCATGTGGCTCGGCGCACAAAGATACACATTTTTATTGATAACGGGAAGCCTTGCCCAAAGGTTTTTGCATCAACATGGCTTAAAAGCCGCAAATTTGGACAAGACAATCCCATGAATTTTCACCTGAAAAAAGCTGCATCTTTTTAGAAAAAAACGCAGCCAAAATGAAAAAATTTGAAAAGTTTACAAATTATTTTTAAGATAGTCAGAAACTCCAAATATCTTCGTATTTTAAGTCCCAAACTTCATCTAAGTCGCTCTTATCGGTCTCGAATTTTTCGTCAAAATCCTCAAAATCTTCAAAAACGAACTCCTTGCCATTACCATGCTTACTGGCTAAAACGCAATTTACAAATTCGCTTTCATAAGCCTGTATTTCAGGTTTGAAATATACTTTCTTTGCCATTTTTTTTAAACTCTTTATGTTATTTATATCACTACAAAAATTCTTTCTAATAGAAGGATATCCTGTTACAAAATTACCCAGATTCAGTATAAGAATTTAGGTGTCACACCTATCTTTCATATTTCGATGAGCAAAATTATAAACTTTTTCAACACGGTGCAACTTTTTTTGCTAAATTCTTATACCAAAACTAGATTTTCATTCAACTTTTATGCGATTATTTAATCATGACTTTTTTGCCATTGATGATGTACAGGCCTCTTGACAAACCTTCTGCACGGTTACCGACATAGCGTCCGTCGATAGAATAAATATTCAGGGTCTTCTCGCCCACTGTCTCAACACCGTCAATAGCTGTCGTATTACCTTCTTCATCTTCATCTCCTTCATCGACGATGATTTCAAGCTGCGTAATTGGCACTGTGTTCACATAACGAATCTCGAAGAATGCGCGGAAAGGACGGATATCGCCACCTTCAACTTGGTGGATCAATTTGTACACTCCCTTGTCCGTCTCTGCATCAAAGAAATAAATCGACGGATTTGACTTGTCCTTAATGTATGCAGGTGTCCACTCCGTGAAACGATAAGTTCCAACAAAGTTCGCGTCACCACGATTCACGATACATTTTTCTTCTGAAGGAAGTACATTCTTGTTGTAAACATGAATTTGTGCCTTGTCCTTCTCAGAAGCCAGCATGAACGGAACGTTTGCAGTGCTTGATCGCTTCGTTCTGAACATTGCTTGCTTTTCTTCTACATAGTCAAACTCCTTGATGACATCAAGACCGAAAATGTTCCTTATTTCTGTATTGGTCAAACTGAATGGGAACAGAGCAGTTGACTGCTGACCAGCTTTATATACACGGTTGTAAATCACTTCCTTGGCATGGAATGGGCGGGTTATACCGAAGGCATGCTTGTTGCGCCAAGTACTTCCATCCGTGTCTGTCAATACCAAACGCTCACAGCGTATGTCGTTGACATCACCGACAGAACTTGCTGAATAGTAGTCGCCATTACCGTCAAAATAAGGAGTTGCCAAGTTACAAGGATGTCTGTGGTCCAAATCGTCAGCAATGCCAGGATACATACCTATCACCGTCTTGGGATGTGCATAGACCACACCGTTCAGGTTGGTACCGCGATCGAAGAAACTGAACTTGTTGTAATAAGGATAGGTAATGGTCAATGTACCATAATAGTTCGTATACTCTTTTCTCGCATTCACGAACATGTCCCGACTAGTAGTCCATTCGTCCAGACCTGCAGTGGTCCAAAAACTATTCTGGTTTTTGTTCGCATCTTTCAACAAAACCACATCGCTTAACTGGAAACGGCTGTCAGAGAGAACAGCTATTTCAAGGTCGCTGTTGCGATTGACGTACACTTTTGTCTCCAATTTCACCCAACCGGCATTGGTTCCTTTGTCCAAAACGTCTACACGGCCAAATGGATTGACCGTAGAAGTGGAATTAGTGTTCATCCCATAAGTCTCCCGAGTGTCTTCAGCTGTAGCACCACCTGAAGAAAGACGCAAAGTTACTTTACCTTTGTCTGCACCACGAACAATCGCCTGAACCGTATATTCGCCAGCATTTTTCAAGTTGATTTGCTGATAACCTCCGATCCTGTTCTCGCAACCATCTGTCATATCATAAACCCGATCATAACGACCAGTCCAGTTCATTGCAGAAACCAACTGGCTGCCATCATTGTTGCTCTTCCATGACGGATCCAAGAGATAAGTGCCGTCACCATGTTCTGCCACATCATACAAGAATGGCTTGCGGCGACTAGCTGTCGGATTGTTGTTCAAATAGTTCATGTAGTTCTCAGAAGTGCTATGTGTCACATTGGCCCACTCAGACATATTATAGTGGCCTGCAGAAGTATTGTCGCTTCGCACTACATGAAGATAGTCTTCTATCGACTTAATGTATATCACATCGCCTTCTCTCATTATACGCCAATCCAAGTTCGGATGAGATTGGCGACTAGCCGAAAAATCCTTACTAATGGCATAATAAAGGGAAGAACCGCTCTTCGGGTGAGCCGTCAATTTACATTCATTGATGTAAACATGGTGGTATTGCCCTTCCAAATAGAAATACTCGTCACCCAGACGAACCTCACCGTGAGTCGTACACTTGAAGACCAAGTTGTGGTCGATATTCACCCAGTGATGCCCACCGCCATCATTCAACCAATAATAGTTACCTGTACCTCCTTGACCAAAAGTACCCAACTGTAGTGTCATAAGCACGAATAACATGCTTAAAATTCTTTTGTTTAATCGTTTCATAATCATAATTTTTATTGTTTATACTTTGTTTTGTTTTCAAGAACACTCTCGCTCCTTCATTATTCTCTTTCTGCATTTTCTTTCTTTCTACCTCTACATGTCAATGTACATGGTATCCAATACGCCGCATTATTATAACAAATAACGGTTCTATATCTAATAGCTCGTATCCTAAAGAATTGGCTCTTGTTCTTGTTATTTTTTATACTCGTCTCAAGTCTCCGAGGCACTGCCAACAATCCTACAATCAAATTGTAATCTCATCAATACAATACCACGCTGCAAATATAATATTTTTTAATCTATTTTGAAAAGGTATAGCAAATTTTAATTTAAATTTTAACTATTTTACATTTATTTTAACTTATTTTAATGCAATAAGGGAGAATTAATAAACTTCTGAGCGTTCAGCAAACAACAAAATAACAAATAACAAAAATGGCTGGGGGCTCCAGGTTCAACGACTATCGTTCTAGCGCTTTATTATTCTACGGTCATGTACCAGGGTTTATGTTCTGACGATTATTGCCTAACACTTGTTCGTCCGCAAATAGACCAATAGCGCCGTATCGGCTATTGTCCTAGTGTCTATTGCCCTGAATTCCGTGGATGATTGCGGGAAATTATGAGAATCAAAGTTTTGATCCACATAAACCGCGCATTTCGAGGCGGTGTGCCGCCTTCGGCGCGATGCATTGGCTAGGACGAGGGCTATGTCGTATTGCCAGCAAAAATCCCAAACGAGAAAACCTCATTTGGGATGTTATTTTCGAAGTCGAATTTTCGATTATCGACGCAAGCCAAGTGCCTTGATGATTGCACGATAGCGCTCAATGTCTCGCTTGTACAGATAATCGAGCAAAGCACGGCGCTTTCCCACCAACTGTGTCAATGAACGAGCCGTGGTATAGTCCTTGCGGTTTTTCTTCAAATGCTCGGTCAGATGTGAAATGCGATAAGAGAAAAGCGCGATTTGACTTTCAGCAGAACCTGTGTCAGTAGTAGACTTACCGTACTGACCAAAGATTTCTTCTTTTTTTTCTTTGTTTAAATACATAATGTTTGTTGATAAAAATTAACAATTACATCTGTCGGATGCCGTGCTGCTTTTATCATTATACAGTGACATCGTCAAATGCATCGGATTTTCCGAATTCGGCTGCAAATTTACACATTTATTTTCAGACGAGCAACTTTTTCGCCGTTTTTTAGCGATTCCAAACTTTTCCCACGACTTTTTCATGCTTCAAAACACTTCAAAACAATGGCAAACGCCAGGTGGTTGTCATCGAAATGCCTGTCTTTGCTGTCTTTGCCATTTTTGACTTCAATTCGAGCACAAAAAAGGATGGCGTGCCAGCAAAAACCAGCACGCCATCCATCAATTATCAAAGATCAAATTAGTCTTCGGATGTGATTCTTTCCTCATTTGAGAAATCGAGGACATTGCGCTTGTTGGCCTGCATCCGCTCATAGTCTTCACGGAGTCCAACCACAATTCTGTTCCATTGGCGAAGGCCTGTACCTGCCGGAATGAGGTGTCCGGAGATAACGTTTTCCTTCATGCCTTCCAGATGGTCTACTTTTCCACGGATGGCAGCTTCGTTGAGCACCTTGGTCGTTTCCTGGAACGATGCTGCTGAGATGAAGCTCTTGGTCTGCAGTGCCGCACGCGTGATACCTTGCAGGATTTGTGTTGAGGTTGCCGGAACGGCGTCGCGCACCTGGACGGGTCTGAGGTCTCGGCGTTTGAGGCTTGAGTTCTCATCACGCAACTTGCGCGCTGTCACGATTTGTCCTGGCTGGAAGACTTCGCTGTCTCCAGCGTCCACGACGACTTTTTTACCCCAGATTCTGTCATTTTCCTCTGCGAAGTCGAGTTTATCAACCACTTCCTGCTCCAGGAATGTGGTGTCGCCCGGCTCGTCGATCATGACCTTGCGCATCATCTGGCGCACGATGATTTCAAAATGCTTGTCGTTGATTTTCACACCTTGCAGACGATATACGTCTTGTACCTCATTGACAATATATTCTTGCACCGCCGTTGGTCCTTTGATGGCAAGGATGTCGTTTGGTGTGATGACACCGTCCGACAGTGGCGTTCCTGCGCGCACGGCATCGTGTTCTTGCACCAGGATTTGCTTGGACAATGAGACCAGGTATTTTCTTTGGTCGCCAGTCTTACTGGTCACTATGATTTCTCGGTTACCGCGCTTGAGCTTGCCCATGGTCACCTCACCGTCGATTTCGGACACGACTGCGGGGTTGGACGGATTGCGTGCCTCAAACAGCTCTGTTACTCGTGGAAGACCTCCGGTGATGTCGCCTCCTTTGGCCACCGTACGCGGGATTTTCACCAATGTCGTACCTGTTTCCACTTTTTGTCCGTCTTCAACGACAACATGGCCGCCCACGGGGAAGTTATAGGTTCCAATAACCTTTCCTTTCGAGTCAATCACATCGCAGGTCGGCACCATGCTCCTGTCGCGGGAATCTGTAATGATTTTCTCCGTAAGACCTGTCGTGTCGTCCGTCTCCGAGCGGAATGTCGAGCCTTCCACCACATCTTTGAACTTCAGCTTGCCCGCATATTCTGATACGATGACGGCATTGAACGGGTCCCACTTGGCCAAGACATCTTTCGCTTTGACCAAATCGCCATGCTTGAAATAGAGAGAAGAGCCATAGGGCACGTTCTGGGTAGAGAGTACAATATTCGTATGTGGTTCTACGAAACGAACTTCTGCCAGACGGCTGACTACCATCTCGCACTCAATGCTCTGTTCGCCGTTATTTTCAACAAAAGGTACTGTCCTGAGTTCGTCGAATTCAATTCGTGCATCGTGTTTTGCCACGATTGATGCGTTGGCTGCGGCATTGCCCGCCACACCACCGGCGTGGAATGTACGGAGCGTCAGCTGAGTTCCCGGCTCACCGATTGCCTGTGCAGCGATGACACCTACAGCTTCGCCTTTTTGAACCATGCGCTGGGTCGCGAGGTTGCGGCCATAGCATTTCATACAAACGCCATGTTTGCTCTCACAAGTGAGTACGGAGCGGATTTCCACGCTCTCGATGGGCGAATCCTCAATGGCTTGAGCAACAGCCTCAGTGATTTCCTCGCCTGCTGAAACCAACAGGTCGCCCGTCAACGGATGAATGATATCGTGTACTGAAACACGTCCCAAGATTCGTTCATACAATGTGGAAACGACTTTGTCGCCTCGTTTGAGTGCCGAGCAAACCAGTCCGCGCAAGGTTCCGCAGTCTTCCTCGTTGATGATAACGTCGTGTGAGACGTCAACCAGACGACGGGTCAAGTAACCTGCGTCGGCTGTCTTCATCGCGGTATCCGCCAGACCTTTTCGGGCACCGTGGGATGCGATAAAGTATTCCAACACCGACATTCCTTCTTTAAAGTTTGAAAGAATCGGGTTCTCAATGGTGCTTCGGCCTTCTGCCCCGGCTTTCTGCGGTTTGTTCATCAAACCACGAATACCGGCAAGCTGCTTGATCTGGTCATTTGATCCGCGGGCTCCGGAGTCGAGCATCATAAACACGGCGTTGAAGCCTTGGTCTGCCTCTGTCATCTGCTTCATCAAAATCTTGGCGATATCCGTATTGATATGCGTCCAAGTGTCGATGACCTGGTGATAACGCTCATTGTCCGTGATAAGACCCATGTTATAGTTGTCAGTGATGGCACGGACTTCGGCATTTCCTTTGTCGATAAGCCCTTGTTTTTCTTCTGGGATGATGATGTCGTCAAGGTTGAACGACAGACCTGCGAGATAAGCCATCTTGTAGCCAAGGTTCTTGATGCCATCAAGGAACTTGCATGCTTCGGCGAAGCCTACTTGCTGGATTACATCGGCGATAATGTCGCGAAGACTTTTCTTTGAGATGACGGTATTGATAAATCCGACGCCTTGGGGCACCACTTCGTTGACGATGACGCGCCCAACAGAAGTTTCTATCATTTCTTTGACGACATTTCCCTTCTTGTCGACCTTGGTTATCTGCACGTTTACTTGCGCATGAAGGTCGCATTTGCCGCTGTTATACGCCACAAGTGCTTCTTCCGGCCCATAGAAGGTAAATCCTTCGCCTTTGGCTCCCGGACGTATCTTGGTGATGTAGTAAAGTCCGAGCACCATGTCCTGTGAAGGCACTGTGATTGGCGCGCCATTGGCTGGGTTGAGGATATTGTGGCTTTGGAGCATCAATATTTGTGCCTCAAGAATCGCCTCATTGCTCAAAGGCAGGTGGACAGCCATCTGGTCGCCGTCAAAGTCGGCGTTGAACGCCGTACATGCCAGCGGATGGAGCTGAATGGCTTTTCCTTCAATTAGTTTGGGCTGGAATGCCTGAATGCCCAAGCGGTGAAGTGTCGGCGCACGGTTGAGCAGCACGGGATGTCCTTTCATTACGTTTTCCAGGATGTCCCAAATGATGGGCTCGCGGCGGTCAACGATTTTTTTGGCACTTTTCACCGTCTTTACGATGCCGCGCTCAATGAGCTTGCGGATAATAAACGGTTTATAGAGTTCTGCCGCCATAAGTTTGGGCAAGCCGCATTCACCCATGTTCAGCTCAGGGCCGACAACGATCACCGAGCGTGCGGAATAGTCGACGCGCTTACCGAGCAAGTTCTGGCGGAAGCGTCCTTGCTTTCCTTTCAAGGAGTCTGACAAGGATTTCAGCGGTCTGTTGGTCTCGCTTTTTACGGCGGAAGACTTGCGTGAGTTGTCAAACAAGCTGTCAACAGCTTCCTGAAGCATACGCTTCTCGTTTCTGAGGATGACTTCTGGGGCCTTGATTTCCATGAGTCGCTTCAAGCGGTTGTTACGGATGATGACACGGCGATACAGGTCGTTGAGGTCGGAGGTTGCAAAGCGGCCACCGTCGAGCGGCACCAATGGGCGCAGTTCTGGCGGGATGACCGGGATAACTTTCAAGATCATCCATTCCGGGCTGTTGATTTCCTTGCTTGTCCTGAATGCTTCTACCACTTGCAGACGCTTCAGCGCTTCTGTCTTGCGCTGTTGTGCCGAGTCGTTGTTGGCCCGGTCGCGCAATTCGTATGACAAAGAGTCCAGGTCGATGCCTTCGAGCAAGTCGTAAATGGCTTCGGCTCCCATCTTGGCTATGAACTTGCTCGGATCCGTGTTGTCAAGGCGGGCGTTGCCTTCTGGCAACTTGTTCTCGACGATGTCCATGTACTCTTCTTCCGTGAGAAGGTCCATGCGGTGAGAGCCGTTGAGCTCTGCATCATCGTCGCCTTTCATTCCAGCCAAGACACCGGGCTGCACGACGATGTATTTTTCGTAATATATGACGGCATCTAGTTTTTTAGTAGGCAATCCCAGCAAATAGCCGATTTTATTGGGCAATGAGCGGAAATACCAGATGTGGGCTACAGGAACCACCAATTCGATGTGTCCGCTACGTTCACGACGAACCTTTTTCTCTGTTACCTCGACACCACAGCGGTCGCACACGATTTCCTTGTAACGGATGCGCTTGTATTTCCCGCAGGCGCACTCATAGTCTTTGGTTGGACCGAAAATGCGCTCGCAGAACAAGCCGTCGCGCTCGGGCTTATAGGTGCGATAGTTGATGGTTTCGGGCTTGGTCACCTCGCCGAACGAATTTTCGAGGATCTCGTTGGGAGAAGCAAGTCCGATGGTAATTTTCGTGAAATTATTTTTAACTTTCGTTTCTTTCTTAAAAGCCATAATTCTTTTTGTTTAAAGGTTCTGATTAATCAAGTTTGACACTCAAGCCAAGTCCTTTCAACTCATGCAGGAGGACGTTCAGAGACTCTGGAATGCCCGGAGTCGGCATCTGCTCGCCCTTAACGATAGATTCATAAGCCTTTGAACGCCCTACGACATCGTCAGACTTAATGGTCAAAATCTCTTGTAGAACATGGCTTGCACCAAATGCCTCAAGAGCCCAAACCTCCATCTCACCGAAACGCTGACCACCGAATTGGGCCTTACCTCCAAGAGGTTGCTGGGTTATCAACGAGTACGGGCCTATTGAACGGGCATGCATCTTGTCTTCAACCATGTGACCCAGCTTCAAGAAGTAGGTGATGCCTACTGTCGCCGGCTGGTCGAACTGCTCGCCCGTCTCACCGTCGTACAAACGGGTTGAGCAAAGGCGCGGCAGCCCTGCCTTGTCGGTCCATTCCGACAAATCGTCAAGCGTAGCACCATCAAAGATGGGAGTCGCGAACTTCAGTCCCAGCTTTTGACCTGCTGCACCTAAAATTGCCTCGAAAATCTGTCCCAGGTTCATACGAGAAGGCACGCCCAGAGGGTTGAGCACCAAGTCGACTGGGCGTCCGTCCTCCAAGAACGGCATGTCTTCCTCACGGACAATTTTCGATACAATGCCTTTGTTCCCGTGCCGCCCTGCGAGTTTGTCGCCCACGCCGATCTTACGCTTTTTCGCGATATAGACCTTGGCCATCTGGATGATGCCCGAGGGCAGTTCGTCGCCAATGGTAATCGCAAATTTCTTGCGCTTCATCTCGGCATCCATCAACTTGTACATGCGCAAGTAGTTCATGATCAGCTTCTGAATCAACTCGTTCTGGTGGGCATCTGAGGTCCAGTCGCCTGACTGAATGCCGTCGTACTCCAGGTTGTTCAGAAGTGTTGCCGTGAATTTACTTCCTTTGTTTATGATTTCGGCACCTGTATAGTCTTTGATTCCGGTAGAGGTCATGCCTTTTGTCAGGATCAGCAACTTGTCTATCAGAATATCTCTCAAGTCTTTGTTTCTTGCCTCGTATTCTTCGTCAATCTTAGCCAGCAAGATCTTGTCTTGCTTCTTTGACTCACGGGTCTTTATCGCACGTTTGAAGAGTTTTTTGTCAATCACCACACCACTGAGCGACGGGTTGGCCTTCAACGACGTGTCTTTCACATCGCCGGCCTTGTCGCCAAAGATGGCACGAAGCAATTTCTCCTCTGGTGAAGGGTCGCTCTCGCCTTTCGGAGAAATTTTTCCAATCATGATGTCGCCTGGCTCGACGCGCGCACCAATACGGATAATACCATTCTCGTCCAAATCCTTGGTCGCCTCTTCGCTTACGTTAGGGATGTCTGCCGTGAATTCTTCCACGCCACGTTTGGTCTCACGTACGTCCAAGGAATATTCATCGACATGGATGCTCGTCAGCACGTCTTCGCGTACCAATCGCTCGCTCAGCACGATGGCATCCTCGTAGTTATAGCCTTTCCAGGGCATGTAGGCAACCAGGAGGTTTCGTCCCAGGGCCAACTCGCCTTTTTCGGTGGCATAGCCTTCGGTCAGGATGTCTCCCTTGCCCACACGTTGCCCCTTCTCACAGATTGGGCGCAGGTCGATGACCATGTTTTGGTTCGTGCGGCGGAATTTCGGGATGCGGTATTCCTTCATGGAAGGCTCAAAACTTACAAATTCTTCTTCCTCGCTACGGTCATACAGAATGCGGATCGTGGTGGCGTCAACATACTCTATCACACCCTCTCCCTCTGCTACAATCATCGTGCGGGAATCTTCGCAGACTTGGCGTTCGATGCCTGTGCCGACAATCGGTGCGTCATTGTGCAACAAAGGAACTGCCTGGCGCATCATGTTGCATCCCATCAAGGCGCGGTGGCCATCGTCATGTTCCAGGAAGGGGATCAGTGCTGCCGAGACGGATGCTATCTGTTGAGGCGAAACGTCCATTAAGTCTACGCCAGACGGCTCTACAACGGGGAAGTCTGCGTCTTCACGACATTTTACAAAATCACGAATGAAGGTTCCGTCACTATTCAAAGGTGCATTGCCTTGGCCGATCATGTGGTTTTCCTCTTCCTCAGCCGTTAAATACACCACGTTTTCATTCTTCAAGTCAACTTTTCCTGCTTTAACGTTGCGGTAAGGCGTTTCGATAAAGCCCAAGTCATTGATGTTTGCGTATACGCAAAGTGAGGAGATCAAGCCGATGTTCGGCCCTTCAGGGCTTTCAATCGGACAAAGACGACCATAGTGTGTATAGTGAACGTCGCGCACCTCGAAGCCTGCACGCTCACGTGACAGACCGCCGGGGCCCAAGGCTGACAGACGACGTTTATGGGTTACTTCCGCCAGGGGATTGGTCTGGTCCATGAACTGAGACAGCGGGTTGGTGCCAAAGAACGTATTAATAACACTGGAGATGGTCTTGGCATTAATCAAGTCGGTCGGTGTAAACACTTCGTTGTCACGAACATTCATGCGCTCGCGAATCGTACGGCTCATGCGTGCCAAACCAATGGCAAACTGGTTGGACAACTGCTCGCCAACAGTACGCACACGACGGTTTGACAAGTGGTCAATATCGTCAACTGTCGCATTTGAATTGACCAACTGGATCAGATATTTAATGATTTCAATAATGTCTTCCTTCGTCAAAACGCGCACGTCAATGTCGGTATTGAGCCCCAGCTTCTTATTGATGCGGTAACGGCCGACATCACCCAAGTCATAGCGTTTGTCCGAGAAGAACAAGTTCTGGATGATCTCGCGAGCGCTCGCATCATCGGCAGGGTCTGCGTTGCGCAGCTGGCGGTAAATGAACAAGACCGCCTCTTTTTCCGAGTTACTCGGGTCTTTGCCCAAAGTGTTGAAAATAATTGAATATTTGCTCGCCGAATCGGCGTCTTTATGCAACAAGACAGAAGACGCGCCGCTATCCAAGATGTCGTCCACATTTTCTGCCGTGATTTCGGTTTCGCGCTCCAAGATGACTTCATTGCGTTCCAATGAAACTACCTCACCGGTGTCTTCGTCCACGAAATCCTCATTCCAGCTCTTCAAGACGCGGGCCGCGAGCCTGCGCCCAATGGCAGCCTTCATGTTTTTCTTGTTCACTTTCACCTCTTCAGCCAAGTCGAAGATCTGGAGGATGTCTTTATCCTGCTCAAAACCGATGGCACGAAGGAGTGTCGTCACAGGCAACTTCTTCTTGCGGTCAATGTAGGCATACATCACGTTGTTGATGTCTGTCGCGAATTCGATCCATGAGCCTTTGAATGGTATGATGCGGGCGCTGTAGAGCATCGTTCCGTTGGCATGCACGCCTTGCCCGAAGAAAACGCCGGGCGAGCGGTGCAGCTGTGAGACAACGACGCGCTCTGCACCATTGATGATAAACGTGCCATTGTGGGTCATGTAAGGAATGGTTCCCAAGAAAACGTCTTGAATAAAGACGCCGAAATCCTCATGGTCGGGGTCGGTGCAATACAATTTCATCTTCGCCTTCAAGGGAACGCTATAGGTCAGGCCGCGCTCAAGGCATTCCTCCGTTGTATAACGAGGGGGGTCAATGTAATAGTCCAAGAACTCCAACACAAAGTTGTTGCGTGTGTCGGTAATAGGAAAGTTCTCTGAAAAGACCTTGTAAAGGCCGTCATTCTTGCGCTCCTCTGGAGGCGTATCCAACTGCAAAAAGTCTCTGAAAGACTTCAGCTGAACATCAAGGAAATCCGGATATGGCATCGGATTTTTCACCCTTGCAAAATTTACTCTTGTATCAGCAACTTTTGAAACCATAAAAATTAAAATTTCAACTTATATATTATTTCTTGTTTATATGCTTCATTCCTTCATCGCACAGGCAGCCTCAAAATCCATCTCGCCGCACTTCAACGCTTTTCATGGAACCGCTAGTGGGCCGGAATTTTCTCTTCATGAAACGGTCTACAGCGAAAACTGTCGCGAAAATCTCTTTTTCCTTTACATTACTTTCTCGTCCGAGCAAATTCTCGCGAAAGCTTCCCAACTGTCTCCATATACTGCAAAAAGTAGGACACGTCAAATCGTCCATGATCCAAGAACGTGCCATCCGCCCATCAACTCCCTCAAAAAAGCGCAAAACCATGCTTCAGAAAGCCATTTAAGACAAAAAAATGATTAAGACCCACCTACTGAGAAGGTCTTAACCACTTTCTGGCAATATAAATTAAAGGAAAGACTGCCCGCATGAAAACGAGCATCTTTCCCCTTATCGATCAAATTATTATTTGAGTTCTACCTTGGCACCAGCCTCTTCGATAGTCTTCTTCAAGTTTTCAGCCTCGTCCTTAGAAAGACCTTCCTTGATGGTAGCAGGAGCACCGTCTACCAAGTCCTTAGCTTCTTTCAAGCCAAGACCGCAAGCCTCTTTCACTGCCTTAACAACCTGCAACTTAGCTGCACCTGCATCAGCGAGAACTACGTCGAATGAAGTTTTTTCTTCTTCACCGCCACCTGCTGCGCCGCCTACTGCGGGACCTGCTGCTACTGCAACTGCTGCAGCTGCGGGTTCAATTCCATACTCGTCCTTGAGGACTGTTGCCAATTCGTTAACTTCCTTTACTGTCAAATTTACTAATTGTTCAGCAATAGCTTTGATATCTGCCATTTTATTAAATTTTTTAATTGTTTTTACTTTGAAAAAATTGAAAATTAATTATTCAGGACGCTCGCCTAATGTTTTCAGCACACCATGGATAGTGTTCGCACCTGATTGAAGAGCCGACACGACATTTTTCGCCGGAGATTGCAGCAAAGCAACAACCTCTGCAATGAGTTCGTTCTTGCTCTTGAGGGCAACAAGCTCGCCAAGTTTGTCTGCACCTACATAGAAGCCTTCTTCCGCATAGGCAGCTTTCAAAGCCGGGATACCTGTCTTTTCGTATTCCTTGATCAACTTGGCCGGGACATTAGCCGTCTGCGTAAACATAACGGCTGTATTGCCCTTCAAAGAACCATACAAAGGCTCAAAATCAATTTCTGAGGCCTCGAATGCCTTGTGGAGAAGAGTGTTCTTCACAACAACCATGTTGATTTCATTCTTGAAGCATTTGCGACGAAGCTCGCTGGTCGCGGCCGCATCCAGACCAGAAAGGTCTACTAGATAGAAATGCGGATAGGCGCCCAACTTCTCGCCCAAATTCGCTATGATAGTATCTTTAACTTCTTTTCTCATCTTACTAAATTTTTAGAGTTACTCTACAGATTTCGGATCAACTTTGATTCCTCTGCTCATCGTACTTGAAATAAAGATACTCTTGATGTATGTACCTTTAGCGGCAGAAGGCTTCAACTTGATTACGGTAGCAATAAATTCTTTTGCATTCTCGTAAATCTGCTCCGGGGTGAAGGAGACCTTGCCGATTGACGTGTGGATGATACCAGCCTTGTCAACCTTAAAGTCAATCTTACCCTGTTTTACCTCTTTTACCGCCTTAGCGACATCCATAGTGACAGTGCCACTCTTGGGGTTGGGCATCAAGCCGCGAGGCCCAAGGATCCGGGCCAACGCACCAAGCTTGCCCATGCAAGAGGGCATCGCGATTATAACATCAACGTCTGTCCATCCACCCTTGATCTTTTCGATGTATTCATCAAGACCAACATGATCAGCGCCAGCTTCTTTTGCAGCAGCTTCAGCATCTGGTGTACACAAGCATAATACACGCGTCACCTTACCAGTTCCATTCGGCAGCGAAACGACACCGCGCACCATCTGGTTGGCCTTACGTGGATCTACACCCAAGCGTACATCAATATCTAATGAAGCGTCGAATTTGGTAGTCGTAATTTCTTTTACCAGTTCAGCCGCTTCTTTCAAAGAGTATGCTTTCCCTACTTCAATTTTTTCTGCTACTGATTTCTGATTTTTTGTCAGTTTACTCATTGTCGTAATTGAAGTTTTTAATTATTTACCAGGGAAGTCCCCTTTTACAGTTATACCCATGCTTCGTGCTGTTCCTGCAACGAGTTTCATTGCCGACTCAACGGTGAAGCAGTTCAAGTCTTTCATCTTATCCTCTGCAATGGCGCGAACCTGGTCCCAAGTCACAGAAGCGACTTTTTTACGGTTCGGCTCGGCAGAGCCACTTTTAACCTTGGCAATCTCACGCAACTGTACGGCCGCGGGAGATGTCTTGATCTCGAAGCTGAATGACTTATCTGCATAGTAAGTGATAACAACAGGAAGAACCTTGCCTGCCTTATCCTGGGTACGGGCGTTGAACTCCTTGCAGAATCCCATGATGTTGATACCTTTAGAACCCAGTGCAGGTCCTACGGGAGGTGAAGGGTTTGCAGCGCCACCTTTAATCTGTAATTTGATTAATCCAGCAACTTCTTTAGCCATTTTTGTTTATTTAATAATGTGAAATAATATGAAAGAACTAATCAAGTCCGTAACAACATCGATCATTCTTTCTCGACTTGCATAAAACTAAGCTCTAATGGAGTTTTACGTCCAAAAATCTTAACCATGACCTTCAGCTTATGTTTCTCGTTGTTTACCTCTTCGATAATACCGCTGAAACCGCTGAAAGGACCATCGGTGACTTTTACTGTCTCATCGACCATGTACGGGATATTGAAGTCTTCCGACAACTCGGTCTCTTCAACAGTGCCAAGAATACGATTAATATCTGTTTGTTTGACTGGAGAAGGATTGCTCATCCCGCCAAGAAAGCCCAAAACATTAGGCATGAAACGTAATGCGGAAGCAACATCACCCTTGAGGTCTGCCTCAACAAGTACATAGCCGGGAAGAGAAATCTTTTCTCTCACCACTCTTTTGCCATTACGCATTGCCGCATGCTTCTCCATCGGTATAAGCACCTGGGACACATGAGCAGCCAACATCGCATTGTGCTTCAGTTCCGCCTCGATGTATTCCTTCACCTTAGCTTCTTTTCCACTCACTGCGCGCAGCACATACCATTTCTTTTCTGTTTCAGCCATTTTTCTTACCGTTAATGAGGATAAATCGTACTCATAACAAACCTAAATGCAGAATCCATCGCAAACACAACAACTGCAATGATAAGGGAAGCAGATAATACAATCATTGCATGATGTGTCAACTGGGATCGAGTAGGCCAAGTCGTTTTATGCGCAAGTTCATCATAACAAGCCTTGCAATAGTTTATGAATTTCTTAAACATTTTAGTAATCTTATTCTGCACGGGAAGGAGGACTCGAACCCACGACCCTCGGTTTTGGAGACCGATGCTCTACCAACTGAGCTATTCCCGTAAAAAATTCCCGTAACCCACGGCTGCGGGAATTTCCCTTATGGTATTAATCTTCGAATACTTCTGTAATCTGGCCTGAACCAACGGTACGACCACCTTCGCGGATAGCGAAGCGCAGACCCTTGTTCAAAGCAACAGCGTAAATCAACTCTACTGTAATCTCTACGTTGTCGCCTGGCATCACCATCTCAACGCCTGCCGGCAAGGTGATTTCACCAGTACAGTCCATGGTGCGGAGATAGAACTGAGGACGGTATTTGTTTCCGAACGGAGTGTGGCGGCCGCCTTCTTCTTTCTTCAACACATAGATGGAAGCCTTGAATCTCTTGAATGGCTTGATCTGTCCCGGATGGCAGAGCACCATACCGCGCTTGATCTCATTCTTGTCGATACCACGGAGCAACAGACCTACGTTGTCACCAGCCTGACCTTCGTCAAGAAGCTTGCGGAACATTTCCACACCAGTAACGACAGACTTCTTGTCTTCACCCAAACCGAGCAACTCTACTTCATCACCAACGTGGATGACACCTGTCTCGATACGACCAGTTGCTACAGTACCACGACCCGTGATTGAGAACACGTCCTCAACAGGCATCAAGAATGGTTTTTCTGTGTCGCGTGGAGGTTCTTGGATCCAAGTATCGCAAGTATCCATCAACTCCATGATCTTCTGTTCCCATTTCTCAACACCGTTCAAGCCACCGAGTGCAGAACCGCGGATAATAGGGGTGTTGTCTTCAAATTCGTATTGAGCGAGGATTTCTTGAACTTCCATTTCAACGAGCTCGAGCATTTCCTCATCTTCTACCATGTCGCATTTATTGAGGAATACAACCAAACGGGGAACGTTTACCTGACGAGCGAGCAAAACGTGCTCACGTGTCTGAGGCATAGGGCCGTCAGTTGCAGCTACAACAAGAATAGCACCGTCCATCTGAGCAGCACCAGTTACCATGTTCTTCACATAGTCGGCGTGTCCCGGACAGTCAACGTGAGCATAGTGACGGTTTGCTGTCTCATACTCAACGTGTGCTGTGTTGATAGTAATACCACGCTCCTTTTCCTCCGGAGCGTTGT
This sequence comes from uncultured Prevotella sp., assembly GCA_900319895.1. Lineage (GTDB taxonomy): Bacteria > Bacteroidota > Bacteroidia > Bacteroidales > Bacteroidaceae > Prevotella. The sequence continues at coordinate 28,811 of ONQK01000029.1, forward strand.
CAATCTGGTCGAAAGACTTAACTTCTGAAAGACCTTGTTTTGCCAATACAGTGGTGATGGCAGCAGTCAAGGTAGTCTTACCATGGTCAACGTGACCAATAGTACCAATGTTAACGTGCGGTTTGGTTCGCACAAAATTTTCTTTAGCCATAGCTTTACCTTTTATATATTAAATGAATAATCGTGTATATTTCTGCTTCCTCCTAAAAACAGTATAGAGCTGTAACTGAGAGTTGAACTCAGGACCTCTTCCTTACCAAGGAAGTGCTCTACCACTGAGCTATTACAGCAAA
>ONQK01000078.1 GCA_900319895.1 uncultured Prevotella sp.
ACGTCCTCGGACTCCAGGCTTTAACCCAAACGCCAAGTACAGCCAGAAGAAACGCATTGAATATAGCGAGGCACACATTGATCCGAGCGCGCCGTTGCGTTTGAATAAGTTCTTGGCCAATGCGGGTGTTTGCAGCCGTCGTGAGGCCGACGATTTTATTCAGGCAGGCGTTGTTACGGTAAATGGGCAGGTAGTGACCGAACTTGGAACAAAGGTTTTGAGGACAGACGACATTTGTTTTCACGACCAGCCAGTGTCATTGGAAAAGAAAGTCTATGTGCTTTTGAATAAACCCAAGGACTATGTAACGACAAGCGATGATCCGCAGAACCGCAAGACGGTGATGGATTTAGTGAAACATGCTTGTAATGAGAGGATCTATCCCGTTGGTCGTCTGGACAGAAACACTACGGGCGTATTGCTGCTCACCAATGACGGTGAACTGGCCAGCAAGTTGACGCATCCTAAATTCTTGAAGAAAAAAGTTTATCATGTATACCTTGACAAGAAAGTTACCTTGCATGATTTGAAGCAGATTGCCGAAGGCATTCAGCTCGATGACGGCGAAATTCGTGCCGACGCAGTCGACTATGCCCATGAGACCGACAAGACGCAGGTGGGCATTGAGATTCACAGCGGCCGTAATCGCATTGTCCGTCGCATCTTTGAGAGTCTTGGCTATCGTGTGGTTAAGCTCGACCGCGTTCAGTTTGCAGGCCTGACCAAGAAAAACGTCAGAAGAGGCGATTGGAGATACCTGACGGAGAAAGAAGTTGAGATGCTCCGCATGGGTGCTTACGAATAAAAAAGGAAAGGGAAATAGGAAAATGGAAAAAATACGAAGAACAAAGGTCGTTGACGTGCTGAAACGCACCGACTTCGGCACACAAGTCAATGTACGAGGATGGGTGCGTACCCATCGTAGCAGTAAGGTCGTAGATTTTATTGCCCTGAACGACGGTTCTACAATCAACAATGTTCAAGTGGTCGTGGATCCTGCAAATTTCGATGAGAATCTGCTCAAGCAAATCACGACGGGCGCTTGTGTCAGTGCTACAGGCGAGCTGGTAGAGAGCCAAGGCGCGGGCCAGACAGTGGAAATCCAGTGCAAGGAGCTAGTGCTTTATGGCGTTTGTGGCAATGACTATCCTATGCAGAAGAAAGGTCAGACGTTTGAGTACATGCGCCAACATGCCCACATGCGTCTTCGTACGAACACCTTTGGCGCGGTGATGCGTATTCGTCATAATATGGCGATTGCCATCCACAAATATTTCCACGACAAAGGCTTTTTCTATTTTCACTCTCCCATCATCACCGCAAGCGACTGCGAAGGTGCTGGCGAGATGTTCCAGGTGACAACCCAGAACTTGTATGACTTGAAGAAAGACGAAGACGGAAAACTCAGCTATGCCGACGACTTTTTCGGCAAGAGCACTTCGTTGACTGTGAGTGGGCAGCTGGAAGGCGAACTTGGTGCGACGGCCTTGGGCGCGATTTATACTTTTGGCCCCACTTTCCGTGCAGAAAACTCAAACACGCCGCGCCATTTGGCTGAATTTTGGATGATAGAGCCGGAAGTGGCATTTATCGACCTTGACGATTTGATGGACTTGGAAGAAGATTTCATCAAATATTGTGTGCAGTGGGCACTCGACAATTGCTCTGACGACCTGGAATTTTTGAATAAGATGGTTGACAAGACATTGTTGGAGCGTTTGCATGGCATCGTCAAAGGTGCATTCCAACGTCTTACCTACACAGAAGGCATCCAGATTTTGGAACAGGCAGTGGCGGCCGGCCATAAGTTCGAGTTCCCCGTGCAATGGGGAATGGACCTTGCCAGTGAGCATGAGCGCTATTTAGTGGAGCACCACTTCAAGAAGCCGGTTATCATGACCGACTACCCAAAGGACATTAAAGCTTTCTACATGAAGCAAAATGAGGACGGGAAGACGGTTCAAGGCACCGACGTGCTGTTCCCGCAGATTGGCGAAATCATTGGTGGCAGCGTACGCGAGGAAAGCTATGAGAAGTTGACCAGACGCATTGAGGAGTTGGAACTCCCGATGAAAGACATGTGGTGGTATTTGGACACACGCAAGTACGGAACTTGTCCTCACGGCGGCTTTGGACTCGGTTTCGAGCGCCTGATCCTCTTCGTTACAGGCATGCAGAACATCCGCGATGTCATCCCGTTCCCCAGAACGCCGAAAAATGCAGAATTTTAATGATTTGGGACATCAAGAAAGAGCGGCGACCTGGCTGGTTGCCGCTCTTTCTTGATGTCCTAAATTTCCTATATTGTCGGATGCTCGATTTCTATTGCGAAAAAATCGTTGTTCTTATCTTTTAAAGCCTTTTGCGACTAAAAATTCTGCGATTTGAACGGCATTCAGTGCTGCCCCTTTGCGTATTTGGTCGCCGCTGAGCCATAAA
>ONQK01000049.1 GCA_900319895.1 uncultured Prevotella sp.
ATGTGGACGGCAAATACCCCAGCAAATCTGGAACGTTCCACTCGGAATTTGCTCTATCGTATACTTGATTTTAGCATTCCAAGTTCCAGACGTCGTATTTTTAAGTGAAATCCCATCATACAATATGTCAGTTCTTTCGCCTGTAAAATCGTCAGTTTCTTGAGTAACTTTCGTAATGGTAATTTCTGCGCCATCAGCAATCATCTTACCATCCGCATCAACAAAGCGGAACTTGTCATCAACATACTCGGAAGCTGCAGTCACTGCATCAACACTCGTGTTTCTTGCAAACAAATTTACTGAAACCGTAAACATTGCTACTAAAAGTACTAATTTCTTCATAATAGTATTATTTTTTGATTATTAATTTGATATTTTCGCTTTTGTTACTTGTAAAACGCCCGTCTCATCGTAGAAGAATGCTATGAGTGACATGTTTTCAGCCTTCCATGCCTCATCGAGCACATATGAATAACGGAAAGTTTGCTCCTCCCCATTGGCAAGGGTCGTCTGATCTCCCCAAGTGCCGTTTACTGATGCACGCAACACATGTTGGTGAACATAGTCCGGATTTTTTGAGCCATCCGGCAAAAACTGCAGACTGACGATGCCGTCTTCGACAAGCCAGAGTTGAAGCTTTGCCGCCTTCGTGTCGGCTGTGCTCTGCGCACTTACAGTGATATTGAGGTTTCTTGTATCGGCATCGTATACATTTTCCAGTCCCATTTGTATAAAGGCCGGCTTCTGTATCTCATTGTACACCTGCAAATTCCAAGAAGTGTAATCAGTCAAGCCATTTCTGTTGACAAGACCGATAGGCTGATACTCCACTCCCCAATGATTATAGTATTCATCTCCCAAGTCTGTGCGCAGCGGCGTACCTTTGCCCATTGCTCCAGAGTGAATGCCCACTGCAATCACCACGTCGCTGCCATACTGCTCTTGTAGGTTTTCTATCAAATCTGCCGCCAATGGGCAGTTTGAGCAACGTTGTCCCGTGAAGTCTTCAATCAGTACGGCACGATTCACCGAGACTGGGCCAACGGGAATCAAGCGATCTTCAACGTCAATATGACTACATGAAGCCAACAGGAGCAGTGTCAAAGCACCTAGGAGATATGTCATTTTCTTGATAGTCATTTTGCTTAAAAATTATAGTTGTAAGACATTGTAAAACCTTTGCTAGCCGGGATGTAGCGGCATACACCACCCGAGCAGTTATAGCCGGCGCGCGTTCTGCCATATCCCAATTGGATGCGGTGTGCCTTGGCATTGAACGTGAGCAGTCCCTGGTAATAATGAATCTTCGACTCACCGCTGTTGTACATGTCGCAAACGGTTATCATCCAATTCGGGACGATCGACAACTCAAGAAGGCCGAACATCCAACTTCCCTCATCCTGCTTAGTTGCTAAATATTGTGCCTCAGCGCGAAGTGAGACCTTGCGGCTGAACTTGTATTTCGCATCAGCGATAAAAATATCTGAATGTATCATTCCGCCCTCACCCTCTACGATGGTCTTATTATAAAATTGATTCATGTACATGAGGTTGAGCTGGAACTTATTCGTAAACTTCTTTTCCAATTGCACATTGATGTCTTGATAATAAGTGCCATCGCCCCATTTCCAAAAGTCAGAGACATAACCGTCGGTTCCCATACCGCCGACTTCTGTCCGATTAATACCATGGACGTGAGAGAAATTAACCTTAACTTTTGTGCCGTATTTTCCGCCCAAGAACGTGTTTTTCTTGAACATGTAGCCCAATTCTGCCTGATAAGCCCATTCGCCCGACGGACGCGTCGCGTATGGATAAAGGGCGGCCAAAGCATAAGTATGGTCTAGGGTGAATGCGGGCAAGTGGTTGATAAATGATGATGTTCCCAGCATAGAGCGACGGGAGCGGAACGACATATTGTCTGAACGTTTTGCCTGCAACAACAGACTCATGCCTCGCTGTGAATAACTCGTCGACAACATTGCCACGCTACCTTTACGGTAGATGTATCCATTGTCAAACGAAGGGTCTTCCGTCTTTTGGGCGTACTCTGCCAGCAAATTGAAGGCTTTTCTCTGGAACCTCAACCGGGCATCCCAGGCGTCCACGTTCTCAGGAAGATTCAACTTGTGTGTTGCATCTGACATGATGTCCTCTGTGCGTTCGTGCTTGTTCACAAACGACGCCCCAAGCGTAATGTATGTGCCACTGTTTTCAAGCCCTTTGAACCATTGGTCCAGACCAAGCTCAATGTCGCCACCCGAAACCAGCGACTTGTTATACGACCAATAGCGCTTCTGCAAGCCTGTCAACGCTTTTACGGTGACCCCTTTAAAAGGTTTGGCTGCCACACGGGCACCCAACAACGAGTTGTCGATGCCCAGCGTGCGCTCTTCGTACGTCCTCAAGACGAATCCAGAGCCGAACTGCTCATAGAAATTGCCCAAAGTCACTTCGATTTTATCGGAATGCAGCCTTGCAAACACATTTGCCAATCCCCAGCCAGAAAAGTCTTTTTCATAGCCAGGCAACGGGAAGCGGAGGAACTCCATGCGAAGCCCTGCATCCAGATAACGGCTCGTCAACTGTACGTCAGCATAGGTATTTGTCAATCCCCAATGGCTGGTCTCTTCCGTACCGATCTTTGCATCCTTCTGAGGAATCAAAACATCACTCTGAATACTTCCAGAGAGGTGCATTGCATTTTCGTTCTGCGCCTTAACAACAAGCCCTGAACAAATACATGCTAGTATGATGAGTGACTTTCTCATGAAGACTTCTAATTATTTGAAATGATACAAAAAACTATTTACTATTTTACTAACTCGCGTACTTTCTCTATCAATTCCTCCTCTGCGCCATCAGTATATCCGTTGTGCTTATACACGATATTGCCATTTCCGTCACAAACAATCACATAAGGAATGGTCTGGATGCCGAGCGCCCGTTTAAAGTCGCTATTGGTGTCAAGCAAGACCTCATAAGGCCATCCGTGGTTGTCCACCAGCGGCTTCACCTTGTTCACATTCTGCGCCACATCAATCGAAACGGCATAAAGCTTGACGCCCGTTTCCGCCACCCATTCGTCATAAACCTCACTGATGGCACTCAGTTCACGGTTGCAAGGCTTGCACCAAGTTGCAAAAAAATCAATGATAAAAGGCTTACCATTATTTGACAATGTGTCGGTCTTTACCGTCTTGCCGTCCATCGTCTTCAAAGTCACTGCCGGAAGTTGCGCCTGCGCCACACCCACCATTGCGATTAATGCGATTAATGTAAAAAATATTCGTCTCATATTCTCATTTTATTTATTTACAAAATTCATTACGCATAAATATATACAAACTATGTCACAACATTGTCTCACAAGAGTTGAAAGTAGAATGAAAAAGCTAATAATCAGACATTTAAGAGAAAAAAGATGAGAAAAATACCCAAAAAACAGTGTTCAGAAAGTGAACACTGGTTCGTGTTCCGAACACCAAGAGAGTGAACACATTTTGAATTTCTATACTAAAAAGCAGTTCCCCAAACACCATTTTCGATTATTTAATATTGCGTATCTTGAGATGTACAAGCACAGAAACGGACAGCCGCAAAACGTCGACATTGATGATATGCGATGATATGCAAGCCGCCAGCACCCGCCACCTGTTCAACTCTATAAATAGATTTGCAAACAACACGCAAAAGTCCGACGTCGCCTCTCGCCAGCATGCATCATTCATTGAAAAATGTAAGAAAATCCGTAAACAGAGGTTAAAAAAAAAGGATTTATTTGGCAAATAGCGAAAAAAAACCTATCTTTGCAAATAGAATAATAAGGAGCGCATCGGACTGATCGGGATACTCATCAAACAAAACTGAAAACCGAGAGCAATTCCCTTGTCAATGGCGGGCCACATAAATCTCCCGAGACTAAGCAGCAATGCCGGTGGATTACAGCGACAGGGAATCCTCAAATCTTATTATTTAAGGAGTTTTCATCACATCGCGGTGCGTTCCGTTTTTTATTTTTTAATTGACTTTAAACAACATGTTTTCTGGAATTGTAGAAGAGATGGCGACTGTCGTTGCCCTTGAAAGATATGATGACAATATTGATTTCACATTAAGCTGTTCATTTGTCCATGAGCTGAAGATCGACCAGAGCATCGCCCACAACGGCGTTTGCCTAACCGTTGTCGCGCTTACAGATGACACTTACACGGTGACTGCGATGAAAGAGACACTGGTGCGCAGCAATTTAGGCTTGCTGGAAATCGGCGACAAGGTAAACGTGGAGCGCTCAATGCCAATGAACGGCAGGCTTGATGGGCATATTGTGCAAGGACATGTCGACCAGACCGCTCGCTGCACGTCGACCGAAGATGCCAACGGGAGCACATATTATACTTTTGAGTATGATGTCAACCACGAGCTGGTCCGCCGCGGATATTTCTCGGTAGACAAAGGGAGCATCACGGTCAATGGCGTTTCTCTAACCGTCTGCAACCCCAGCCTAAATTCATTTACTGTTGCCATCATCCCTTACACCAAGGAGCACACCAACTTTTGCGACATCAAATTGGGCAGCGTTGTCAACATAGAATTTGACATTTTAGGAAAATACATTGCCCGGTTACAAGACCTACAACACACTCCATAAAGAAAAAATATGCAGAAAAGCCCTTCAAGGCTAGGAAAAACACCATTGGACGCGCAACTAAAGACAAGAAACAAAAATAAAAACACGCCGTTAAGAGAAACTATTTTTTACTTAAAAAAGCTAAAATACACGAATACAGTAGAGTAATTAACTGTGAACTTCTACTAATATTCGACCGTTGTCCATTTTATTTTAGTATTCTATACAAAAAGAGTACTTTTGTCGAACAATTTTACAAAATGTTTTGTTATTTCTCACCCTAAAAAGTGCTGACAAAGCAGGCATTGAACATTTTCAACCAGCAAATATACAGAGAAACAAGGTAGGTAGGTATGATAAACAAGAGCAAGATTCATTCGATACTATTCCAAACAGTCGTCTGGATAGGGATCGTCCTGCTGCCATTGATTGTTATCGATTTTAACAATTTCTCATGGGTGCATTTTTTCATCAACAGCTCTATTTTCGTCTGGTCTTTTATTGTATTCTACACCAACTACTTTTTGTTGGCGCCCCGCTATTTTTTCATCAACAAGCGCCTGAAGTATGCCATCTACAACACCATTCTTATTTTGCTGAGTGTCATCATCCATCGTATATGGATGCGGTATGCACACACCCATTTCGAGCTTTTCCCCCCCTCGCCCTGTTTTATCACAGCCAAATTTCCCAGCAACATACAGCGCATCGAGATGCTGCTTGTTATCAGGGACATATTCACACTGACCTTCTGTGCCATCATAGCAACCAGCATGAACCTGGGCATCAAGTTCGTCAAGTCCGAGAATGCCAGGAAAAAAGCAGAAGAAGCACACAAGGAAGCGGAGATCAGGAACTTTTTGAATCAGTTGCACCCACATTTTCTACTCAACACCCTCAACAACATCTATGCCCTGACCTGTTTTTCACCGGCAAAGGCGCAGGAAGCCATCCTGCATTTGAGTAAGCTACTGCAATATGTTTTATACAAGACCAACAGCCCGACGGTCAACCTCAAAGACGAAATCACTTTCATGCAAAATTACATCTATCTGATGAAATTGCGCATGTCAGAAAACATTGACATCCAAGTGGACTTCAACACCCCCAATACCGAAAAAGTGCAAATAGCCCCCTTATTATTCATCTCGCTCATCGAGAATGCCTTTAAACACGGCATCAGCTCGACATCCAAGAGTTTCATCAAGATCAACATTTTCACGTCAGAAAAAAGCATTACATGCGACATACAAAACAGCAACTTCCCCAAAAGCAAAGATGACAAAAGCGGGAACGGCATCGGGCTCCAGCTCGTCAAGCAACGCCTGGACCTCTGTTTCCCCAACAAATACATCTGGGAATACGGACTTGACCCCAATAGTAATATTTATCACTCAAAACTTATAATTTATGATTCTCAACTGTATCATCATTGACGACGAGCCCTTAGCAGCCAACCTGCTAACATCGTATGCGAGAAAAATCCCTTTCCTCAACCTCATTGGAACTTACAACAGTGCCATTGAGGCCATCAAGGACTTGAAAGAAAACGATGTTAAACTGGTTTTCCTCGACATACAAATGCCAGAGTTAAGCGGTATTGAATTTGCCAAGATAGTTTCCAAAGACACGAAAGTCATCTTTACCACAGCTTTCGACAAATATGCTTTAGAAGGATATCGCGTCAACGCGCTCGACTACCTCATCAAGCCCATTGAATACAAGGATTTTCTCAATGCCTCCAACAAGGCATTGGAATATTTCTCGACTATCCGCCGCAACACTACGTTCTCCAAAGACCGGTTCGTATATGTAAAGAGCGACTATAAGCTCGTACAAATAGATTTTGACGACATCCTGTATTTCGAAGGGATGAAAGATTATGTACGCATCTATCTTGAAGGGGGCAACAAGCCCATCACGTCGCTGCTGAACCTCAAAAGGCTTGAGACCATACTCCCCTACCCCGAGTTCATGCGCATACACCGCTCCTACATCATCCACATGTCAAAAGTGAAACTGGTGGATCGCAGCCGGTTCGTCTTCGGAGAGACATTCATACCCATTGCCGAGAGCTATAAAGACAAGGTGCAACAATATTTCGAGGCCCACTCGCTGGGAGGCGGCTCCTCAGAATAAGGATAAACGAAGAGAAGTTGGCGGAGACTGTTCCTGGAACATCTTCGCCAACTTAATTTCCTTTCCCAAGGACACTTAGCCCACAGGCAAGAAAAAAAGTCAATTATTTTTACATTTAAATTTGGATTTCTCATTTTTTTTTGTTTCCTTTGCAAATAGGAACAACCACTTAAAATTTACCATTATGAACACTAAGGAAACAGAAGTAATGTGCGGCCTCAGCCGCAAAAACTTTCAAAAGACTATTAACGGAAAGGAAACAGACTTATATGTATTGAAAAACAATCTTGGCAACGAAGTGGCTATCACAAATTTTGGAGGTGCTATCGTTGCCATTATGGTACCCGACAAAGACGGCAAACAAGCCAACATTATTCAAGGATATGACAGCATCGACGACATGTTGAAGGCACCAGTTCCATACATATCAACGATTATCGGACGATATGCAAGCCGCATCTGCAAAGGAAAATTCCAGCTAAACGGCAAAGAATACCAACTGCCCGTCAACGAAGACCCCAACACCCTGCACGGCGGCAACAAGGGCTTCAACACACGCGTTTGGGACGCCATGCAGATGAACGAAAATTCACTAGTGCTCAATTACATATCGGCTTACGGCGAAGAAGGGTTCTCAGGAGAAGTAAAAATCACCGTGGTCTATTCCTTCAACAACGACAACGAACTTTGCATTGAATACATGGCCACGACCAACAAAAGAACAGTCATCAACCTGACCAGCCACGCTCATTTCAGCCTGGCAGGCATCGCCAACCCAACCCCAGGCATCGAAGACATCATCTGCGAAATCAATGCCAACTACTATCTCCCTGTCGACAAGACTAACATCCCGACAGGAGAGATTCGCTTCGTGGACGGCACGCCGTTCGACTTCCGAAACCCGAAGACCATAGGTACAGACATTGACAACAAGGACGAACAAATCAAGAATGCCAACGGCTTTGACCACTGCTACGTCCTCAACAAGAACGAAGAAGGAGAGTTGAGTTTCGCCGCCCGCATCAAAGAGCCTACAAGCGGCCGCACAATGGAGGTCTACACCACCGAGCCGGGATTGCAATTCTATACGGCCAACCACTCCGACGGGCATAAAGGCCAAAATGGCTCGACCTTCCCCAACAGGAGCGCCGTATGCTTCGAGGCACAACACTTCCCCGACTCGCCCAACCACCCCTACTTCCCGTCTGTTGTGCTCCGCCAGGGAGAACAATACAAGCAAAAGACAATTTACAAATTTGGAGTCGACAAATAAATGGACGCACATTTTTCAGTAAAAAAGACAAGAACATAAATATTAAACCACCATGCATAACAGAAGAATGTCATGGCGACATTGCTGTCGTCCGCGATATTCTTCTGTTTTATTGCATGAAAAAAGGCAGAAACACTCAGCAAGAACAATGGACATAGAACATATAAGAAGCCGGTTCATCAAACACTTTGACGGCAAGACCGGCAACATCTATTTTGCCCCAGGACGCATCAACCTCATCGGCGAGCACACCGACTACAACGGCGGATACACATTGTCAGGTGCCATCGACAAAGGTATCATGGCAGAATTGCGGCCAAACGGGAGCAATACAGTCATGTGCTATTCCATTGACCATAAGGACCGCATCGAGTTCAAAATAGACGATTCCGCCTGCCCTCGGACATCATGGGCCAGATACATCTACGGAATCGTACAAGAAATGCGCAAACTTGGCGTTGAGGTCAAGGGCTTCAACACAGCTTTTTCGGGCAACATCCCCCAAGGCGCAGGCATTGGCTCCTCAGCAGCCCTGGAATGTTGCTATGCCTTTGCACTCAACGACCTATTCGGCAACAACAAAGTGTCAGCATGGGACATGGTGTTGGCAGGCCAAGCCGCCGAACAGCAATATTGCGGCGTCAACTGCGGTGTCGTGGACCAATTTGCAAGCATTTTTGGGAAAAAGGACAGACTCATATGCCTGGACTGCCGCTCACACATCAACGATTACATCACATTTAAGCCGAATGGGCACAAGCTCATCCTGATTGACACAAAACTACACCACACACTTGCGGATTCAGCATACAACGCACGAAGAAAAAGCTGCGAGAATGTGGTAAAGTCCCTACAAGCACAATTTCCAGACCATGTTTTCGAGACATTGAGAGATGCAGAACACAACATGCTGGAAAGCATCAAAGACAAAGTAAGCGAGGAAGACCTCAAACGCGCCCACCATGTTTTTGAAGAGAACAGGCGTGTGCAAAAGGTTTGCCAGGCAATGCGCAACAACGACTACGAAACAATTGGCAAAAAGATGTATGAGTCACACGAGAGCCTCAACACCGTTTACGAGGTTTCATGTGAGGAGCTCAACTATCTCAACCAAATTGCCCTAGACAACAAAGTAACAGGAAGCCGCATGATGGGCGGCGGCTTTGGCGGGTGTACGATCAATCTCGTCAAAGAGAGCGAATGCGAAGCTTTCGTCAACCAAGCCAGACAACGCTATGCCAGTAAGTTTAATCACGTTCCTGATTTTCACGAGGTCAAAATTGGAAATGGTGCCCAGAAAATTTGCTAAAACACCATTCATGGCTCAAAAACGACTGCAATAAAAGAGAACAACGAAATAAAAAAATGAAAATAAAACATTAAAACTTAAAACGTATGAACGATAAAAAAATGATGAACAAAGCCGCGGACAACATCCGCATTCTCGCAGCCGCAATGGTTGAGAAAGCAAAGTCCGGGCATCCCGGCGGTGCCATGGGCGGCGCAGACTTTATCAATGTGCTTTTTTCAGAATTCCTGAATTATGACCCAGAGGATCCCGAATGGACGGGGCGCGACCGTTTCTACTTAGACCCTGGCCACATGTCGCCAATGCTCTATGCAGCACTCTGTTTACAAGGGAAATTCTCGCTTGAGGACCTCAAACAGTTCCGTCAATGGGACTCCCCCACCCCCGGACACCCGGAAAGAGACTTGAGGCATGGCATAGAAAACACTTCCGGGCCATTGGGACAAGGACACACCTTTGCGGTTGGTGCCGCAATTGCCGAAAAACTGCTTGAACAACGTTTGGGAAGCGAAGTCATGCAGCACAAAATCTACGCTTACATCTCCGACGGAGGCATCCAAGAGGAAATCTCACAAGGAGCGGGGCGCATTGCCGGGCTCTTGGGCTTGGACAATCTCATCATGTTCTACGACTCTAACGACGTTCAGCTGTCGACAAACTGCGATGTTGTCATGAAGGAAGACACGGCAGCCAAATATCAATCATGGGGATGGAAAGTGATGACCATCAATGGCAACGACCCGGACGAAATACGCCAGGCCCTCGTTGAAGCCAATAAGACGAAAGGCTGTCCGACGCTCATCATCGGCAAAACCATCATGGCAAAAGGTGCCCTACAAGAAGACGGAAGCTCATACGAAGGCAACCTCAAGACGCACGGCGCGCCCCTTGGCGGCAACGCATACATCAACACCATCAAAAACTTGGGCGGAAACCCAGAGAGTCCATTTGAAATATTCCCAGAAACCGCAGCACTATATGCTCTGCGAGCAAAAGAACTGCAACAAATCGTCGCACAACGCAGAACAACAGAGGAAAATTGGCGCAAGGCCCACCCCGAGAAAGCCCAACAGATGGACGAATGGTTCAGCGGCAAAGCGCCGGTCATTGATTGGAGCCAACTGGTGCAAAAGGACAATGCCGCCACGCGTGCCGCCTCGGCCGCCTGCCTCGGCCTGCTATCAAGCCAAGTAAAAAACATGGTTTGTTCATCAGCCGACCTGTCCAACAGCGACAAGACAGATGGTTTCTTGAAACATACGACCGCCATTCAAAAAGACCATTTCGAGGGCGCATTCCTCCATGCAGGTGTCAGCGAGCTGACCATGGCTTGCGTCTGCATGGGCATGTACATGCACGGCGGCATTATTCCGGCCTGTGGCACTTTCTTTGTTTTCTCCGACTACATGAAACCAGCCGCAAGAATGGCAGCCCTGATGCGGGTTCCCATCAAGTTTATATGGACACACGATGCCTTCCGCGTCGGCGAGGACGGGCCGACCCACGAGCCCGTGGAACAAGAGGCCCAAATTCGTTTGATGGAAAAATTACGCAATCATCACGGCGAGGACAGCATACGCGTGTTCCGCCCAGCCGACGTGCATGAGACGACGGTTTGCTGGGCAATGGCAATGGAAAACATGAGCACTCCGACAGCCCTGATCCTGTCGCGCCAAGACATCAACAACCTGCCAGCCGGAAACGATTACGAGCAAGTAAGAAAAGGTGCTTACATCGTGGCAGGCAGCGACGAAGACTTCGATGTCATCCTTTTGGCAAGCGGTTCAGAGGTCTCAACACTTGTAGCAGGAGCACAACTGTTGCGCAATGATGGCATCAAGGTGAGAATCGTAAGCGTGCCGTCAGAGGGGCTTTTCAGGAGGCAAAGTGCTGACTATCAGGAAAACATAATACCAAAAGGCAGCCTTGTCTTCGGTTTGACGGCCGGCCTTCCCGTCACGCTGGAAGGTTTGGCAGGTGCCAATGGAAAAGTATTTGGCATGCAAAGTTTTGGTTTCTCTGCCCCCTACAAAGTACTTGACGAAAAATTGGGCTTCACTGCCCAAAACGTATATAGACAGGTAAAAGACATGCTCAAATCATAAAAATGATACAAAATGGATGTAAACAATAAGATTATCGGGCTCGCGAGCGACCACGCCGGTTTTCAACTCAAACAATTCGTCATGGCATATTGCCGTGAACACGGGTACATGTATAAAGACTACGGCACCTATACAGAAGAATCGTGCGACTATCCCGACTTTGCCCATGCACTTGCCTTGGGCATGAAAGAAGGCGAAGCGGCGGTCGGCATCGCCATTTGCGGCAGCGGCGAAGGCATCGCCATCACATTGAACAAGCATCAACACATCCGCGCCGGGCTCTGTTGGATGCCCGAGATAGCCCATCTCATTCGGCAGCACAACGATGCGAACGTGCTGGTGATGCCAGGCAGGTTCATTGACACGGAGACCGCACGCCAGATCATGGACGAGTTTTTCACTACCGATTTCGAAGGCGGTCGCCATCAAAAGCGAGTTGAAAAGATTGCCGTGCAATAAGCAACATCCGGCTGCGCCAATGTTTTCTGCATAGATATGCCGAGAAAAACAACATTTAACGTGGGATTTTCGCTCTTTCACTAAAAAACGGGCGATTTCCCACGTTTTTTCACTTCCTTTCGAGACCATTTGGCATAGGCAAGATGACAACCTCAAAACCATTGATGAGTTCCTTGAAAATCCATCCCATGGCCTCCGACTTAGCGATGATTTTCCAATGAGGGAAAAACGCAACACACATGAATGTCAGCCCAACTCCTCCACTTCCATCATAAAACAAGAGCAAAAACAGCTAAATCAGCAATCTTAGCCATAGAAATTTTGCGCTTTCCTGTTTTTTGATTAATTTTGCAGGACGAATTTTCAAAAACATAAAAATGTACAGAACAAATACATGTGGAGAGTTACGCCTCTCTGACAACGGGAAAAAAGTAACTTTGGCAGGCTGGGTACAACGCGTCCGCAAAATGGGCGGCATGACCTTCGTCGACCTGCGCGACCGATATGGACTCACACAACTTGTTTTCAATGAATCCGACCATAAAGAGCTGTGCGACCAAGCCAACCGGCTGGGACGCGAATTCTGCATCCAAGCCGAAGGAACCGTAAGCGAGCGACAAAGCAAAAACGCCAACCTTCCTACCGGCGACATTGAGATCATTGCCGACAAACTGACCATACTCAGCGAAAGTTTGACACCACCCTTCACCATTGAAGACAACACCGACGGCGGCGACGACATCCGCATGAAATACCGCTACTTAGACCTGCGCAGGAACAATGTGCGCAGCAACATGGAGCTCAGGCACCGCATGACCATCCTGGTGAGAAATTTCCTTGACGGGCAGCAGTTCATCGAGGTAGAGACGCCCATCCTCATCGGCTCGACCCCAGAGGGTGCACGCGACTTTGTCGTGCCCAGCCGAATGAACCAGGGGCAATTCTACGCACTGCCACAAAGCCCGCAGACTTTGAAGCAGCTGCTCATGGTCAGTGGCTTCGACCGCTACTTCCAAATTGCGAAATGCTTCCGGGATGAAGACCTGCGCGCCGACCGTCAGCCTGAGTTTACACAAATCGACTGTGAGATGAGCTTTGTCGAACAAGATGACATACTCGACATGTTTGAAGCCATGACACGCCATTTGTTCAAGGAAATCAGAGGCATTGAAATTCCCAAGCTGCAACGCATGAGCTGGCAGGAAGCCATGCGCCGCTTCGGTTCCGACAAGCCCGACCTCCGCTTCGGCATGGAGTTTGTAGAACTTATGGACGAGTTGAAGGGAACCGGGGAGTTCAGCGTCTTCAACGATGCGACATACATCGGCGGAATTTGTGCAAAAGGCTGTGCAGACTATACACGCAAGCAGTTAGACGAGCTCACCGAATTCGTCAAACGCCCCCAAATCGGCGCAAAAGGAATGGTTTACATCAAATTCAACAGCGACGGCAGCGTCAAAAGCTCTGTTGACAAATTCTACACTCCAGAAGTCTGGGAAAGCGTCAAGCAGAAAATGGGGGCTGAAAACGGCGACCTGGTGCTCATCCTCAGTGGCCAGAACACGAACAAGACGCGTACACAACTTTGTTCACTACGCTTGGAGATGGGCGACCGCCTCGGCCTGCGCGACAAAGACAAGTTCGTTTGCTTGTGGATTGTCGACTTCCCGCTTTTCGAGTGGAGTGACGAAGAACAACGCCTGATGTCCACCCACCACCCATTCACCATGCCCAATCCAGAGGACATTCCACTGCTCGACACCCATCCCGAACAAGTCCGCGCCAAAGCCTACGACTTTGTCTGCAACGGCGTTGAGCTAGGCGGCGGCAGCTTACGCATCCACGATGGCAGTCTCCAAGAAAAAATGTTCAAGATTCTCGGCTTCACCCCCGAGAAAGCAATGGCACAGTTCGGCTTCCTCATCAATGCCTTCAAATATGGCGCTCCGCCACATGCTGGAATCGCCTTCGGCCTGGATCGCTTCGTGTCATTGATGGCAGGCCTGGACAGCATTCGCGACTGTATTGCATTCCCCAAGAACAACAGCGGAAGAGACGTCATGCTCGATGCGCCAAGCGAATTGGCTGCAGAACAATTGGAAGAACTCTCCTTGCGGATTGACCTAAACCAGCAAAATGACTGAAAAAAGCCAACATTACCTGAAAACATCATACAAACAATAACCTAAAGAACTAAACCATGACTGTAAAAAAAGAAAAAATTGCTGCTGACAGCAAGAAGAAGTCGAATGTGACGAAAAAAGCTCCCATGAAAAGAGCATGTGCAAAAAAAGAGCCGGCCACCCGGTACAATGCCGAATATGTCGGCTTCAAGGCAGGAGACGTTTATCGGGCATTAGCCTCAGCAACCAAGCCGATGAGCATCTCAGGCATTGCCAAGACTGCCGGAATTAGCGAGAAAGAGACCCTTTTGGGCATGGGATGGCTGCTCAAAGAAGGAAAAATCGGAGAAGAAAACAACCTCTTTTTCCTCATTTAAGTCCCAATAATGTAAAAAACGAGAGAGGTGGGCAAATAAACCGCCTCTCTCGCTTCACATTTTGACAAATAATCGCTATCTTTGCACAAGTTTTACATCCCCATTGTGAACTACGACAGCATTATATTCAATATACTCAAAGAAGCCGGCAGCCGCGGTCTGTCGGTGAAAAAAATCACCATGCACGTCTTCAATGCCAGCAACTCACTGTTTCAGAGCAGCAATTTTGAGGAAATACACAAATATGTCTATGCCTACCTCAAGCGCAACAGCCAAAAAAAAGACGCCTTCGTCATGAAAACCGACATACGTGGAAGATACCGCATCAACGAGGCATCGCCCAAGACCCGGCAGCTAATGCTCGACTTCAAAGAGCAGACCCTGTGCGCAGAAACGGAAAAAAGCGAACAATACAACTCGCCAACGCTTTTTGACTGACTCAGACAAGTGCTCAAGAGAAAACTTTATCATAAAAAACACGAACAAAGAATTAAAAATTGGGAATTTTCTGTATCTTTGCAAGAAATACTAAAAAAATAAAAAATGGCAACAAACAATCATCTCGTGATAATGGCAGGCGGCGTTGGAAGCAGGTTTTGGCCAATGAGCACAGAGGAATGCCCCAAACAATTCATAGACGTACTTGGCACGGGGCGCACCTTTCTCCAAATGACCTATGACCGTTTTGAAGGCATCTGTGCCCCCGAGCACACCTGGGTGGTCACCAACCGCCTATATTTCGACATCGTACGTCAGCAATTGCCCGAAATCCCCGCCGAAAACATACTACTGGAACCCTGTCGGCGCAACACGGCCCCCTGCATCGCCTATGTCAGCTGGCGCATAAAGTCCACAGACGCCAAAGCCAACATCGTCATAGCCCCAAGCGACCATCTTGTAACCGACACCACGGAATTCAAGCGCGTGGTGGCACAATGTCTGAAATTCACACAAGAAAATGACGCCATCCTCACCTTGGGCATGAAACCCACCCGTCCGGAGATAGGCTACGGCTACATCAAAGCCGACTTGTCTGCCAGTTCAACACGAAACAAAGAAATTTTCCGCGTCGACTCGTTCCGTGAGAAACCTGACCTGGAAACAGCAATGGAATACATCAAAGACAAGAGCTATTTCTGGAACGCAGGCATCTTCATTTGGAACGTCAACACCATCGTCAACGCCTTCCGCATCTATCAGCCCACGATCAACCGCATCTTTGAGAGCATGCTGAGCATTTACGGCACTCCAGGAGAACAAGAGGAAATCGACCGCAGATACCCAGAGTGCGAAAGCATCTCCGTGGACTATGCCATCATGGAAAAAGCCGAAGAAATCTACATCTGCCCTGCCAATTTCGGCTGGAGCGATGTAGGCACTTGGGGCTCCTTGCTGACACACACCCAAAAGGATGTCTTCGGCAATGGGGTCATCGGAAAGAACATTTCGCTTTTCGACACCCACAACTGTATCGTACACACGACCCAGGAGAAAAAAGTTGTCATACAAGGGCTCGACGGTTTCATCGTAGCCGAAAAAGACAACACCTTGCTCATTTGCAAGCTCAGCGAAGAGCAAAGAATCAAGCAATTCCAAAACGACCAACAATGAAAAAGGTAGCACTCATCACTGGCATCACAGGACAAGACGGTTCCTTCTTAGCGGAGTTTCTCATTGAAAAAGGCTACGAAATACATGGACTGTTACGACGCTCCTCATCGTTCAACACGGCTCGCATAGAGCATTTGTATTTGGACGAATGGGTGCGTGACATGAAGCAAGAACGACTCATAGAGCTCCATTGGGCAGACATGACCGACTCGTCGTCACTCATCCGAATCATCAATGAGACAAAGCCTGATGAAATATACAATTTAGCCGCACAAAGCCATGTAAAAGTTTCGTTTGAAGTCCCAGAATACACTGCGGAGACCGACGCCATCGGCGTGCTGCGGCTGCTGGAGGCCGTGAGGATATGCGGATTAGAAAAAAAATGCCGCATCTATCAAGCCAGTACATCAGAACTCTATGGGCTTGTACAAGAAATACCACAAAAAGAAACCACCCCCTTCCACCCCCGCTCACCATACGCCGTAGCCAAACTCTACGGATACTGGATGATGAGAAACTACCGAGAATCGTATGGAATGTTTTGCTGCAACGGCATTCTCTTCAACCACGAAAGTGAACGGCGAGGAGAAAACTTCGTCACCCGAAAAATCACTTTAGCAGCAGCCAGGATAGCACAAGGCTTTCAGGAAAAGCTCTACCTGGGCAACCTCAATGCACTGCGTGACTGGGGCTATGCCAAAGACTATGTTGAATGCATGTGGCTCATCCTACAACAAGCGCAACCCGACGATTTCGTCATTGCCACGGGTGAATACCACACCGTACGGGAATTTGCGACCATGGCGTTCAAAGAAGTGGGCATCGACTTGGAATGGAAAGGCGAAGGCATTGACGAAAAAGGCTACGACAGGACAACAGGAAAAGTCCTGGTAGAAGTAGACCCAAAATATTTTCGTCCGGCAGAAGTCGAACAGTTGTTGGGCGACCCGACAAAGGCCCAAAAAGAATTGGGATGGAACCCACGCAAGACCAGTTTTGAGCAATTGGTGAAAATCATGGTTCAGCATGACTTGAAATTTGTCCAAAAACTACATTCAAAAACACGAACAAAAGAATAATGCTCAGTCAAAACAGCAAAATATACATCGCCGGGCATCACGGCCTGGTCGGCTCTGCCATTTGGAAAAATCTTCAAAAACGCGGCTTTAACAACTTGGTCGGCAGGAGTCACGGCGAGCTAGACCTTACCGACGCGCTTGCTGTACGCAAGTTTTTTGACCAAGAAAAGCCTGAGGCCGTGGTGCTGGCAGCAGCCTTTGTGGGAGGCATCATGGCAAACTCAATCTACAGAGCCGATTTCATTATGCAAAACATGAAAATACAATGCAATGTCATCAGCGAAAGCCATGCCCATCATGTCAAAAAACTGCTCTTTCTCGGCTCAACCTGCATTTATCCCAAAAATGCGCCACAACCCATGGCAGAAGACGCTCTGCTGACCTCACCGCTGGAATACACCAATGAACCCTATGCCATCGCAAAAATTGCGGGCTTAAAAATGTGCGAAAGCTACAACCTTCAATACGGCACCAACTACATTGCGGTAATGCCAACGAATCTGTACGGCCCAAACGACAATTTCCACTTGGAAAACAGCCATGTAATGCCAGCCATGATGCGCAAAATACTCTTGGCAAAACTCATCCACCAAGAAGATTGGCAAACAATAAGCAAAGACCTCAACAAACGTCCGCTGCAATTCAACCATCAGCAAATAGACGGGCAAAACTCCCACGAAGACATTTTGAGAGCCTTGTCACACTATGGAAT
>ONQK01000148.1 GCA_900319895.1 uncultured Prevotella sp.
CCCAAATGCCCCATAAAGCGAGGTGACCGGGTCGTTGGCTTTGATGCGGATGGGTGACATGACCCCGTTATGTGGGTTGAAGCCGATGATCTTTGTCGTGCTGATTCCAACGTCAATGCCAATGACAATACCATTTCCAGAATCTGCCTTTCTCTTCATATTTCTTTTTAATGTATATTGTAATGTTTTATTGCGCAAAAATACGCAGAAAATCAGACTTTGCAAAACTTCTGTTCAATAAATACTAAAAAAAATAGCAAACTGCCGATTCCCCTTTATATATAATAAGGTGTCTGTTTCGCGGGCGTTTTTTATTCAGGTCTCCTGGTGTTTGCCATAAAAATACCCTGCAGGAAATCATTCTCACAGGGTATTTTCTCTGGCCGTTATGCCGCAGGCGCCTGATTAGGCGTTATTCGTGCGCCCGCTTGCCGCGTCCCGCTTCCAGAATCGGCAGGCTGGCCTCTGTGGGGATGTAAATGACGGTTTTGTCGCCCAGGCTGCCCTGCTGGCGCACCCATAGATACTGGATGTACTCGGGTGTGATGCTCCCGTTTTCTATCTCAATGGCTTTGGCGGCACCTTTTGCCCGCTCGATTTCCGCCTGTGCGTTCAGTTTCTCTGCCTCGAGGTTGGCCTTGGCCTCTTCAATCTTGATTTTCCGGTTTTGCTCAGCTTTGGCAAATTCGGCCTTGCCCGCCATCTCCTGCGACCATACATTGTATTTGGGCAGAAGGTACATGCCACCGCCCACCCCTAATATGCCAAGAAAAAGGATCAGACCAATGGCTAACATAGAGCCTTTAAGATTCATCATTTCAGTTTTTTTTGTTGTCATAATGTTTAAATTTTTGATTAATTATAATAATAGTTAATGTCTTTTTACGTTGTTTATTCAAAATAATATGTATTATTTCACAAAAATCGTGAAAAAAAACGATAATTGCAAATTATTTGTAATAAATTGCACACGGCTGATGAAAGGCGATGAGTTGAAAAAGCGTTGTCTGTAAAATGGAACGTGTCATCAGCGAAACATGTAGCGTGTAAAACGAGAGTACACCTTTTCGCCTGAATCCTTTGCCTGAAAATGTGTTTTTGGACATCTTTTGTAAAGATAAAAATGCGTTTTTTTAAAAAAATTATCAAAATCTTATAATTTATAAATTAAAAGTGTTATATTTGCATGGAATAATAAGAAAACTATCCATTCTCATGTATCTGTATCGGACATGATTGGAAATGTAGTAGTGAAGACAAAAATATTACTGATGAAACATATACGATTGAAAAATCATTTTTGCTGGCAGCCGAATAGTCTTCGCGTGGGGCTGTTCAAAGGGCATCCAACTTCAAGAGTTTTTTATGACCAGATATGAAAGACGTCATTGACACAGATAATTTGGACAACAACAAGAGATAAAATATTTAAGTTATTATATTATTATTAATCAGTTAAAAAAAGAGTTTATGGTAAAGAAACTAACGATGATTTTAGCCGGGATATTCCTAAGTATAGGAATCGCGACGGCTCAGACTCAGATCAGTGGTACTGTTGTCGACTCAGGTGATGGCGAGCCCGTCATTGGTGCAACGGTAATGGTAGTTGGTGCTAACGGCCTTGGTGCTGCTACCGACATTGACGGAAACTTCTCCTTGTCTCTTCCAAGCGGCCACAACAAACTCCGCATCACTGCGGTGGGCTATGTGGCACAGGAAGTTACGGCGAGCAACGGCATGGTTGTCCGCATGGTAAGTGACTCAAAAGTGCTGGACGACGTGGTTGTCCTTGGCTACGGTTCTGGAAAGAAAGTCGGAACGGTAGTAGGTAGCGTTGTCACGGTAAGTTCAGAAAAATTGGCTAATGCACCTTCTTCTTCTGCATTGGATGCTTTGCAAGGACAGGTGGCAGGTATGTCAGTCTTGACCTCTTCAGGTGAGGCAGGAGACAATGCCGTTAGTATGAACATCCATGGTATCGGCTCTTTGGGCGCAAGCTCTACTCCTCTATATGTCGTAGACGGTATCCCATCTTCTTCTCGTACGGTGATGGCGATGAACCCCAATGACATCAAGAGCGTGTCCGTGTTGAAAGACGCTTCTGCCACATCAATCTACGGCTCTCGTGCTGCAAATGGCGTTGTATATGTAACTACGAAGTCAGGTAACTATGGCTCTGATGAGGCAAAAGTAACCTTCCGTACACAAGTGGGATGGAACACCTTGGCGAATGAAGGCTTCTATAAAAACCAGTTCATGAATGCTGAAGAGTTGAAGCAATTCTGGTTGGACTGCTATGGATCTCAAGGCCTGAACGAAGCTTGGATTCAGAGGAATTATACCGACCGTGGCTACACGGCCGACACAAAATGGTATGAGGTATTCCAGCAATGGTGGACACCACAGACCCAGAACGACATCACTATCGAGGGTGGCGGACAGAAAGTCAGCTATATGATCAGTGCTGCCCAGTTCCACCAGAAAGGTACTACTGTAGGTAACTTCTACGATCGTTACAACGCACGTGTAAACGTTGATGCCCGCCCGTTAAAATGGCTGAAGAGCGGTATGAACGTCAGCCTGAGCTATGACAGACGCCAACGTAACCAGAACTGGGGTAACTCCTCTTCAGGCAACGCTAACTATCTGGCAGGTGGTCTGTCTATGATTTTGAACCCACTTCATCCCCAATTCATGGAGGACGGAACAGAATATGAGCGCTACGCCAACAACCAGTGGAATCCTCGTTATTACATGGAAACTCACCCGGACGAATATTTCCGCTACGGCTTGAATGGTAGTGCATACGTTGAAATCACCCCGATGCCAGGTCTGAAACTGACCTCGCGCATGGGTACAGACTTGTATTTTATCCGTAACAACTGGATAACCTATCCTTCTTTCGCAGGTGCAGGTGGCAGCGGTGTAAAAGGTAAATACATGGAATTTTCTTATCAAAACACCATCACCAACACCATTGAATACAAGTTTAACATCGGAAACGACCACTCTTTCACCCTATTGGCAGGTCAAGAGGGCGTAGACAATGACTATGATTCTTTCCAGGCTCGCAGTACAGGACAGTCTGACGACCGTCTGGTTCGTTTGCAAGATGGACAGCAGAATGCATACACCATGTCAGAGTCAATGACACAAAGCCGCTTCTTGTCTTTCTTCGGACGCGTAGACTACGCCTTGATGGACAAATACTACTTCGACGCTTCTATCCGTAATGACGCGAGCTCACGCTTTGGTCTCAACAACCGTAATGCAACGTTCTGGGCAGCAGGTGCCATGTGGAAGATTGCAAAAGAAGACTTCATGAAACCGTTGACATGGGTGAACGACTTGAACTTCAAGGTGAGCTACGGTACCCAGGGTAACGCCTCTATCGGCGACTATGCACACCTCGGCCGTATCGGTACTTTGGCAAATTATGACGAGAATGCTTCTTGGGCTTACGTTTCACCAAGTAACCAGAACTTGACCTGGGAGAAGCAGAACCTGTTGACCGTTGGTTTGAATGGTAGACTCTTCTCCATGTTGGACTTTGACATCTCTTACTACCTGCGTCAAACTTCTTCAATGTTGATGGACGTTCCTTATCCATATACTTCAGGATTTGACTATGTGACCAGCAACGTCGGCACATTGCAGAACTCAGGTATTGACATTGAATTAGCCGTGAACATCCTTCGTGGCAAGGATTATTTCCTCAATTTCCGTACCACTTTCAACTACAATGCCCAGAAAGTGACAGAACTCTTCCAGGGACGTCAGCGCTGGGAAGTGGCAAACACAGGTTTGGCTTATGTAGTTGGCAGCCCGGTAATGTTCTACTATCCGATTTATGCGGGAATCGACCCTGCTGACGGTCAGATGCAATGGTATTTGCCAGGTGATGATGTTGACGTGAACACAGAAGACCCTTCACGTGTAACAAAGATTTTTGACGAAGAACTGCTGCTGCAAAACACCGGCAAGAAACGCTATGCACCGATTAACGGCGGTTTCGGCCTCACTGGCGGATGGAAGGGCATTTCTCTTCAAGTAGACTTCTCTTATGTATTGGGCAAATACTTGATTAACAATGACCGGTTCTTCTATGAGAACCCCGACTATTTCTTCGGCTATAACTCAAGCAAGGAGGTACGCGACTTCTGGACACCAGAAAATCCGAATGCAGCCTATCCGAACTGGGCAGAAGGCGCTCAGATGCGCTTCGACACCCACTTGTTGGAGAATGCTTCATTCCTGCGCTTGAAGAATTTGCAGATTGGCTATGACTTCCCGAAATCAGTATTGGGCTTCCAAAATGTGGTTAAAGGCCTGAAGCTGACGATGACAGGACGTAACCTCTTGACATTCACTGGCTATAAAGGTATTGACCCTGAGGTTAACAGCAACTTGACTTTGGGTAAGATTGGTAACTCTAAGCAGCTCCTCTTCGGTGCAGAGATTACATTCTAAACAAAAAACATGGACATATATAAAATATCGAAAATTATGAAGAAAAATCTGAAATATTTATTGATACTCGGGCTGGGCTTCTCCACTCTGACATCTTGTGATTTGGATTTGTTCCCAGAAAGTAGCGTTACTTACAACGACGGCGAACCGATGATTCACAGTATTGGTGATGTGAACAAACTCAGAAACGGTATGCACCAATCTTTCCGTGTCGCTCAGTATGGACAAATTACCATGGCACCGGAGTTTATGTGCGACGGCTTCAATGCCACCCTTGACTATGGCAACAACTATGGTAGCATTCACCGTCTGGACGCAGGCTTTACAGCCAGCGACTATGAAGTGCGCGACATGTGGGCTCTTAACTATTTTGGTATAAAGAACTATAATCTTTTCATCGAACACATTGCAAACTACGAGGCAAAAGCTGCCGAAAAGGAGGTAGTCAATGTTGCAACAGGTGAAGCACACTTCTATCGTGCAGCTGCTTACTTGCAGTTGGTGCGCCATTTCGCCAAGCTCTATGAACCTGGCACCGCTCGACAGGACAAGGCCGTACCACTGGTATTGACATACAACAAAGAGGATAAGCCTGCCCAAGCTTCTGTAGAAGAAGTCTATGAACAGATTAAGGCCGACTTGGACATCGCTGCTGAGAAATTGGCAGCTGTAAAAGGTAAGGTGGGTTCAACAACACCAACCATTGACGTTGTAAATGCACTCTATGCACGTTATTATTTGGATAAGCGTGACTGGTCTAATGCTGCTTCTTACGCAGAGAAAGTGATTGCCTCAGCTGCAGGCTACGCATTGTCTGAAACGAAGGAACAGATGGAGCAAGAATACATTAATGATAACGGCAAGGAAGCCATCATGCGCCTGCCTGCGACTTTGACGGAATCCGGTTCACAAGAGCCTTTCGACGGCGTGGGTAATAATGTCGTTAACAATTTGTATACCCGTGCGACAAGTTCTAACACTTACGGTCTCCACTATGTACCTTACTACATCCCTTCTAAAAAGCTGGTAGACCTTTACGAAGCAGATGATTTGCGATTCAAACAATGGTTTAGGAACGACTTGAAAGTAGTAATTAATGGTGCTATCTGGACAGGTGAGTTCTACATCTTTACCAAATATCATGGTAATCCGGCACTTCGTAACAACACCATTCCTAATGCTCGCCAGAAGGTGAAACCATTCCTGATTTCTGAGATGTATCTCATTGCGGCAGAAGCTTATTGGAATGACGGAAAGAATGAAGAATCGAAAGCAAAATTGAATGAATTGCAACAAAAGCGCGGTGCAACAGAAACAGAGGCAACTCCCGAAAACATCAAAAATGAATGGTTTAAAGAGACCGTAGGCGAGGGAATGCGCATGATTTGCCTGAAACGTTGGAAGGATGGCTATAATGGTCGTCCATGCCAAGAGGGTGCTGAAGATGCAGTAATCAATACTAACGACAATTATTGCAATAAAGTTGTTGACCACAGAGCTAAATTCTGGACATGGCCTATCCCGGCTCGCGAGCTTAAGGTAAATGCGAATCTGGAACAGCACGCAGAATGGTTGGACATTTAAAATTAAGCATGACATAGAATTGAGTTCCCAAAATCAAACAGTGATTTTGGGAACTCTTTTTTTATTCTTTTAATTTGCATTTTAAGTAGGGAAATATCTGTCGACAGCTAAAAAAATGTGTATCTTTGTCTCTTGATTGAGTTTGACGACAGATGAAGACAGAACCTATGAGTTTCATAAAGAGAGTATTGTTGCAAATGCGATATGGCGAGGCTGCAATTGATGAGCCTGCCGCACTATTGAAGGTGGCAGAAGATGATTTTTATGATTGTATGTTTCCTGTGATACAGCGGGTAGCGGATGAATATGAGGCTGCTGACGTCAAGATTGAGGAGTTGGAAATTGATTTGGGGGAGCTGACGATGGAAGAGGTGCCTTTTCAATTGGAAAAATCGCTTAAAAAGGCACTGGAGCAGCATATAACCCCATTTCATAATGATAAAACGGCTTTTGCTCCTTCAAAACAGGTTGTTGGGAAAGCCTCGAATTCTTCTCAAGGTAGTCATGAACAGTTCTCCGAGCCTTATGGGTGGCAAGTTGAAGGGACAAGCTCTGTTGTTGCAAGGCATCATCATCTACCAGGTGAAGAAGGGCATGTCTTTGCAGAAGAGGGGGGCTCTCTGGCTTTGGCTCATCAGTTCCTGCTTTTCTTGGGTGATGAACAATTGCCGTGGACAGAGGAACCGTCGCACTTTGATGCGGATAATTGGTGCGGTGATGAGATCTTCTCCTTGCTTTCTGATTTGAATTTTTCGCGCTCAATTTACAAACAGTGCCAGCAGCCTGCCGCCCTCTGCCGATTGTTGATGTATGGCAATGATGAATTTCTGGTGCAGGTGGCCGGCCAATGGCTTAATGACGACACTTTGCACACATATCAATTGAGAGAGCTGTTGTTTCATCATGGCATCATGGCTGTGGAACGGCAGGCGTTGCCGCTGATAAGCGCTTTGCCTTCAGCTTTATTAAGGCTCTTGTTATTGGTCCTGGTTCGTGAGGGCTGTCCAACAGATGTTCAACTGAATGATTCTTCGATGGAGTTGTTGACCAAAGCTTTTCACGAGCTCTATATGGAAAAGGGTCTTCTATTGACTGAAATGACATTGTCGGTTCGTGAAGATGAAGACCTGTCGGAGGGTCTCAAGTCTATTGAAGATGATATGCAAGCGATTTTTAAGCCGTTTTTGCCGGCAGCGGAACAAATGACTGCGTCGTGGAAGAAGCATCTGCTGGAAGAAGTCAGGGATTTTGGCAAGACAAAGGCTTCTAGTTGTGGTGCTCGATTGACTGAAACGACATTGTCAATTCGTGAAGATGAAGACCAGCCGGAGGGTATCAGGACATTTATGTCCGATGGACGACATTATGAAACCGATGTGGCAGGAATCGTACTCCTGCATCCTTTTTTGCCCATTTTTTTTCAGCGGGTGGGACTCCTGGATGCTCAGAACCGATTTCTCAGCCTAGAAAAGCAATTGCATGCGGTGCATTTGCTGCGTTATCTCGCGGGCAAGGACCAGCCGCATCAAAGCTATCAGTTGGTCTTGGAGAAAATAGTCTGCGGGCTGCCCCCTGATTTTCCTATTCCATCTGAATATGAGGTCGGCGATGACGAAAAGATGGAGATTTCCGACCTATTTGGCGCTGTAAGGCAATATTGGCGCGCTGTGAGCGAGACCTCAACACCTGGCATTCAACGTTCTTTTATACATCGTCAGGGGATGGCATGTTTTGAGGAACCATATTGGGTCTTGAGAGTGGAGGAGTCGGCAGTAGACATCCTGATGGATGAGATTCCTTGGGAATTGTCGATGTTGGTATTGCCTTGGTGTGAATTCCCTGTTTGGGTGGAGTGGCAAAATTACAGATGAACGTAAAAAAATGAAAGACATGTTTATAGAGAAGGAATTGCAGTGGCTCACTGACATCGTGGTGGCCAGACTGAAATTGTATTTTAACCAAGAATGCAGTGTTGATGACGTCAGGCAGCTAGTGCCACCGCCTTTGGATGAAGTGCAAGACAGTGTATATGCCCGTTTTGTGCAGTCCCATGGCATGGGGTTTAATGACCGGGTCTTGCTGATGTTGGCATGGGTGCCGTATTTGAAACCTCAATTGCTGGACTGTTTCCAGGTCAAAAATTCTGACACAGGACAACGGTTTGTTGAGTTTGGCTGTGTTGAAAGAGGCATGGATGGTGGCATAAAACCGACGTTGGGAACGGCGCTTTTCTTGCTGGCGGGCGATGAGGTAAGCCGTCGGTTGGAATTGGCCGACTATTTCACGCGGCATCCTTTCTTTGCCACTGCTTCATTTTTTAGGAAAGAGAATGCCGACTCGTCTACATTTTCCAATTGGACAATCTGTCCCTCGGAAGACCTGCTTGATGAGATTGTCTTCGGGCGCTCGTTTGTCCCTGATTTTTCGAGCAATTTTCCTGCGGTTCATATTTCTACCACTCGCATTTGGGACGATTTGGTGCTTGACGAGACGACCATGCGGCTGGTGGAAGAGATTAAACTTTGGGTGGAGTATGGCGACCGTGTGCGCAAGGAGTGGAACCTCGAACATAAGGTGAAGCCTGGCTTTAGGGCGTTGTTCTACGGGCCTTCGGGTAGTGGCAAGACCTTCACGGCCACCTTGTTGGGCAAGGCAACAGGGAAGGAAGTGTATCGCATCGACCTTTCCATGGTGGTCTCCAAGTATGTAGGCGAGACGGAGAAAAATCTCTCCAAGGTGTTTGAGTTGGCGGAAGGGCGCAATTGGATCTTGTTTTTTGACGAGGCCGATGCCCTCTTCGGCAAGCGCACGGGCTTGAAGGACGCCCACGACCGCTATGCCAACCAAGAGGTGGCCTATCTTTTGCAGCGCATCGAGGATTACCGAGGCTTGGTGGTGCTTTCCACCAACCTGAAATCCAATATTGATGAGGCCTTTGCGCGGCGTTTCCAGAGTGTCATCCGTTTCCCGATGCCTGATGCCGGGCAGCGTGAGCGCTTGTGGCGCGAGACTTTCTCGTCCAGTTGCGTTTTTGAGGAGGATTTTGACTTAAAGGTGCTTGCCGGCAAGTATGAGATGGCCGGCGGCTCCATCCTCAACGTGGTGCAGTATGCCTCGTTGATGGCCATGAGCCGTAGTGAGAAACTCATACGCAAATCCGATGTCATAGAAGGCATCCGCCGCGAGCTCCAAAAGGAAGGGAAGATGATGGAGGCATAAGCGAAAGGGGAGGTCTATCGCCCTCCCCTTTCTTTTGACTTCTGGGTATCCCGCACCTTACAGATTATTCGGTTTCCTTCAACAGCGTCGCCATTTAGCCTGTTTCTTTGTTTGTTGACAAAGCCTCAGCGTGGTTTCCCACCAGGTGTCGCCTCCGATTTTCCTACTTATCCGCATCCAAGTCGGAACCCTTACTAATCAAGCACTACAAAGATACATAAAAATTTCATTCATCTTGCAAAAAAAATCATTTTTTTATGATGGGAGACTAATTAATTTTATTAATCGGCCTTTGAAGTGGAGTAAAACGACAGTTGAATTGCGACGGCAGCCCTCTATGGACTCGGCATGATGAAGTTTTTCGTCAAATTGTCTTTCCAAGAATGACTTCATGGCAAAGAAAGCGGCTACATGTTTCTCGGAATACGGTGCCAATTGGTATTTATGGGCACTTTCGTTGAAAACGTGGCAATAAAAGTTGAGGAATTGCTCCTCGGTGATTCCATTGAACAACTGGATTATACTTTTGATGTAGTCTACTGAAAGCTCTTTCCAATTCTTGATGCGTGTCAGGACGTCTTTTTCGTTGGCAGTTTTTAAAGCTTTGGCAATTTTCAGGAAAGTATGGACTTGAATCCTAGCCTTGTAATCCTTGATAATACGCATCTGCTCTACACGCAAATTCTTCGGCCTCTGGCTGCTTGGCAGTGATTTTCTTTTGAGTATTGTCCTGGACCTGAAAGCCTTAGCCTCTGAATCATAGACCAAAATGCGGCTTCTCAGGCTTTGCTTTGGTTTTTTGGACATCATCGACAGTTCATGTATATTGTAATCTGAGATTTTTTTCTCCTCAATGTTGACGATTCGATTTTTTGCGATGACAGGAACTCGTATGGTGAGGTCTTTATTGACAGGTCGTACATTATTGTTGTCGGTAATGTATTTTGTGATTTTCGAGATGCCACTATGATGGAAAATGTCTTTTTGCAGGGTTTCCAAATGTTTTTTCTTGACGGCGGTCTTGTTCAGCGGATAGTCTAGAACTTTGATGTTCAAATCTTGGTCTTTTATGTATTTTTCCAATTTCAACTTGACAATGTTGACATTTTTACCATAATAGCCTTGAATGACAAGCATGTCGTTTAAGCCAATTTCAGGATGGGAGGTGCCGTTGCTGGTGATATTCTGGTAATCGCAGCTCGCGTCTCTTCTTGAAAGCCGATGGGCAGCCCAATTGTTGAGAAGGTCTTGGCTGACATTGTAGTAAAATGGGATGGGTCTTTTGTCAATAGGCGTGCCGGGATTTTGCCATGATAGCTTCAAGGGCAGCGATTTCATCTTGGCGATGTTCCCATTGATGAAGCATTCTGACATCAGAATTATCCTGAAATACAACCGTTTTAGAATTTTGCAGGACCATAGGTAGTCGTTGTCAATTATCGCGGGTGTATAGTTTTGCCTGTAGTCACTGTCTGACGAACGTGCCCCCTTTCCTAAAAGAATGATTTGCTTGTAAGTGTTTTTATTGATGGAATAATAGGGATATTTCTCGCAGAATTCGTTATAATAATCCACAAATTCATTGATGGCATCGGCCAGGTCATGTAAATGGCAGAAAAAATAATCTGGTCTTTCTTCATTGAGCGTATTAATGTCCGATATTCTCTTATAGGTCTCGCCCAGTCGTTTTATGGCATTATTGTTGTTCTCCAACAATCCCTGCAATGCTTGATTTGACAAAGACTCATCGATCTTTTTGATGCCTTCAACGACTTTCTCTTTGTTGGCTTCAAAAAGCGCTCCTGTTTTTCTCATGAGTACGTTGACATTGATGGCATTGGCGATGTTCACAAAACGCTCCAACCTGACATGCCCTTCAATGGGTGGCAACTTGGTGACTAAAGGCACATTAAGGCAAGAGTCTTCAATCAAAACCGGTCGAAACTCTACCTTATGGTCGGTTTGCACAATGTCGCATGAAACCTCGCTGCATTTAATCTTTCTGTTTGCTGCACAAAAATCAACGGCAATGGCCACAATATAATTGTTCAAGTTTGTGATGTTTATGGTTTGGCTTTTTAAATAGCCATGTAGCTTGGCATCTTCAGTGTCTTTGAAAAGGGAGTAGGCTATAGGCGGGAGGTCGTTTTTTTCGTTTCCGTCAATTGGATGCCGTTTGAGGGCGCTGTCTTTGACGGCAACGCTATAGCTCATGTCGTCATTGATAATGATATGGTATCCGTCAGGAGTGCTTGCAACTCCTTCTCGAATAGTCAGTATGCCGTTGCTGAAAGTGTATTCAAGTCCTTGAAGTATGCCGTTGCCCAATAGGTTGGCCCGGGTGAGCCGCGTTTGTTGGTCAAGATAACCGAAAGCCTGATTTAGGGAATCGCTGGTCAAGACCTGACCCGATACAAATTTGGGGTAAGAGTTGTTTGTTTGTTCCATTGTATGTTGTTTTTATTTGTTTGCTTTTTGTTTTGAGAAGGCCCAATTTTCGATTATAGTAACAGCTTTGCCTGCCTCGTCCTTCCTCTCTTCACGCCAAATGTCTTGGGCCCATGCGTCGATGTGCATGAAGTCGAGGCGAGGCCGCAATTCGTGCCCAGAGCCGTCGACATTTGGTAAGATGATACTGGGGTAAATGTTTCTGAGTTCGTCGAACACTTTCAACATGGATTCTATGCCCTTGTCCTTTTCAACCGTCCAATTCATCCAATCCCTCTTTTTGACATTGACGACGGGCTGCCGCTTCAAAATTTTGATGTACTCACGGTAGGTCTTTTCGGCTTTCCACATGATGAATGGGTCTACCCAACAAATTTTCGCGGCGACATGGGCGGGGAAAGCCTCGCGAATGGTGCTTTCAACGAAAGCCCTGAATTCCATGTTCTGGCAAATGTCCAACCATCCTGTGACGAGAACCGTGGCGCGGAACGAGTAAGGGTTGTCGAGCAAGGTGCCAGGACAGTCTTCTCTGTTTAGTTTAAGGAAACGATTTTCCGTAATCTCTCCGTGTGGCAATAAAAGCGGGTGCTCGATGATGTGGATGCCGAAGCTGTCGTTGTAGTTTTCTTTGCGGTTGTCGTGGAAGTAGTGTTTGATGGTAACTGTCTTGTTCCCCTTTTCGTCAAAAGTCTCCTTTTTTCTAGTGCGTACGATAGGAGGGACACAGTCATATCTTGGCTTGTTGACACCCAATTGGGCTAAAATCATCCGTTCCACGCCAGTGAGTTTAACTTCTTCGGTGTAGTCGATGGCTTGTGAGCGGTGGCGGCTCAAAACAGGGTAGTTCCGCAGTAATTGCTTTTTGTCTTCTATCTCTTCCCGCTCAAATTGTAATAGTTGATAGGCATCGTTGGTGTTATTTGGATCGATGAGGTAGGCGAGGAGGCTATAGTCGACAAAAGCAGTATTGAAACGGGCAAGGAGGTGGTCCATTACTCGGCTGCGGCGGTCGATGTCGGCAGTGGTTTGTTGTTCAGTTCTTAGCTCTCTTTCATCAAAAGGCTTTAAGACTTGGCTAACGTCTGTGATTTCCTTGTCGTTGAGCTCATGGAAGAAGTAGGTACGGTCGTCTTGCGCTCTATCAACAATGGGGCAGACAGCAAAATATTGTTCTATTGATGCAAGTTGTTCCAGGTAATCGGCGATGAGCTGGTCGAAGAAGGTGAGATAGGCTTTAAGTTGCAGCCGCTCGGCCTTGAGCAGGTGGCTTGCACTTCCCGAAATACGCTCGATGCCCATCCGATAGGTTTTGGGAAAGAGATTTTGGAACGAATTGTAGGTTGAAAGATTGCGATGACGGCCTTTGGGCTGGGGGAAATCGTGTTGTTGTTCCTTGTTGGGCAAGACCGTTTCCTTTTGGCGGAAATTACAGCGATTCATGCCTTTGGGCGCAAAGGTGATTCCGTTGCTGATGAAATAAATCTCGTTTTGGGGTGGGCATCCCTCATTGAAAGCACTTAAGCGGAACACACAGTTCTCACTGGTTAAACGTACTTTGTTGCAATTGCCGTACGAACTGTCGACTTCAATGTTCGACTTGTCCAGATCATCCTCGTTGACCAGGAAATAAAGCCGCTTGACGCTGACCACACCTTTGATTTTCATTAGGATATTGAGAATGTCAGAAATAAAAATGATTTTTTTTCTTTTGTGTCTTCTCAATTCTTCTGAATCAATAAAACCGATATGTGGCAAGGTGCCTTGATAGATCTCTTCGGGCGTTTTTCCTTTTTTGATGAGTTCGGGAAGCGTCTGAAGCTTCAAGGCGGGAGAGAGGTGTTCGCCGATTTGCAGGGTCATCTCCTCTATGATTCGTTGGTAATGGGCATGTCGCTCGATTTCTATTTCCGCATGTATGCCGATGTATATTGGCTCAAGAATTTTCACTTCTTCCAAGTCTTCGCAGAGATTGCGGTGTTTGAGGTAGAAGTTGCGGATATAGTTCTTATAAGCCTCCTTGTAATTGTGGCCAAATGACTCCAGGAACCTCCATCTCTCATCGCGCCCGATGATGCTTCTCAGCCTGCTGTCATGCTGGATAAAAGTCTCATCTTCTAGCTCGACATTGAAACGATAGCGTCCTGCGGCTTTCATGGAGCCTTGTTTTTCTCCGGTTTCAGGGCAGTCAATCCAAATATTCCTGATGCCAGGAACGTTTTCAAGGATGAGTTTCCGATAGTCGTTGGCTGTGACAGGTTCGTGTGAGAGAATTTCATGGGCGGGGAATAGCGTGCCGGTTGGTCGCGGGAACTCCTCGCCTTTTTTCGTTAGTAAGTCGGCCATGCTGAACTGCGTACGGTATGCCAAGTCGGTCAGTGCAAAGCAGAGCGCCTCGAGAATGGTCACGCCGGGGTCATGCAGGTTGAAGTCGGTCCACTGCTTGTTGGCGATGCTGCGGATATATTCTAAACCGTAGGCTTTTAGCTGCTCGTAATCCAATGGATTGGGCAGGTTGTTGGGTGATGTGTCGTTGCTATTCATTTCTAAAATGATTTGTGAGGACCTTTATTTCGTGTTGCTTGGCAGAGGTGGTAATGCTCGTGATGTCGTCGGGCTGAAGCGGCATCCCGCAATCGATGTCCTGGCCGCCAATCGTGAGTTTGAATTCATGGAAATGGTCAACGCAATCAAGGTTTTCGATAAATGCTTGAACATGTGATTCATTTTGGTTGGTCCTAAATTCGATTTCGGGAGTTTCTGGCGATGTCCAAGGTGCGAAGAACCTGATGAGTTGGCTGTTGATGAGGTTGGTATAATAGTTGATGTCAGTCAGTCCCTCGCGGAGTATGATTTCACAATGGACTTTGGCTTCTTTGTAAGTGGGGCTAGTCACATGCGGTTTGACGAAACTTGGAGCGCTTTGGCTGATATAGTCTGTGATTTCGTGTTCCAAGTTCTTGCCGATAGTAGGGCGGAGTTCGTCATCTTGCGGAATGCTTTGGAGGTCGGGCACGGCGAGGAGAGTGACATGGCCAGGCTCCATCCCGCCTCCTTCTGCCTCACAATTGTAGCAGGAAAGGCACTTTACGCTGGCAATTTGCGGGAATCGCTCCAATATCAAACGCTCGTAATCCCATCCATTCCAAGCCCTGCCTTTGTGGCGCAACTTTTCGCTCACACGGGCATAGAACCTATCGTTGGTCTCATCCTTCCGTCCTTCCTCGCCAACGTAGGGTTGTTCGATTTTCTTGATGCCTTTGATGCTCGTTTTTGTCTTGACAATGGTATTGGCGGGCAAGGCGCCCCCTGTTTCCATCTGCCCTTCCGACTGTGGGTCAAGCTCCACTTCGACGGCTTGTGCACGCACGGCCTCAAAGGCTTCAAAGGGATTGCTGGAAGTGTTGGCTTCAACCATCAGCCACAAATATGATGCTGTTCCCTTTTTAGCAGCCTTGACCAGGGCATCGCTGATTTGCAGTTGCACGATGCCACTACGGCGGAATCGGTTGGTGGTGTCACTAATGATGTCGGTGTCGGCCAAAGCGGTCCAACCGTTTGTGGTATAATAGTGCCATA